>JBBJMN010000015.1:0-29004 GCA_037720485.1 Candidatus Nitrosocosmicus sp. | reverse complement strand
TACTTTATTGTTTGTTAAGATTGGCAGTTTCTTGCTCTATACGTATTGGGTTACTGTGCAGTTTGTTGGCTGATAATACAATTAGATTTTCCTACAACAACGAGATCACTAATCCTTCTAATGTGCAAATAAATTCTTTTATAGTTTATGTGGATATGTGTCAAGCAAACTATGGAAATCCTTCATTTTGGAATATGGTGGCGTATTCCTTACCCTAATCAATCCTGATGGTGATTCGGTTCTAAAGTTTATAAAGCTAGTATTTCTATTTTGTTTAACAAATTTGGTTTTTTATTTTATTTTTGTTTATTTCTTAGTTAGTGTATATGCAAATACTCTTCAATGTTATTGCATCTGAAACATTGCCATAGACTTGTTTCATTGCAGTCCACGCATATACTTTTTGGTTTTAATGTGGACCCGCAGTTTCTGCATGACTCTTTGTTGAACATTGTTGTTTCCTATTTTACTTTGTATCTTTGTCTAATATAAATTTTATAATATGCATTATAATTATTATATCATTAAATATGAAAAAATATATATTTTATAATAAATAGTTAAAAAGATATAAAGATCTTGTATCTAATTTATGCCATACTTATTTATGCTTTAAAATAAGCAGAATATGTGAAAAAATTACTCATTTATCATTGATAGTAATTTTAGATTCCGGATACTATTTTATTTTGTTGTAAAATTACTGAACCCCAATTACTGCAATTTCTTTATTTACCGTATTTCCTTTACGCTGAATCTAGTTTACGGATATATACAAAAAGTGTTAGACTTGGTGCATGTTTTTTAGTTTATGTCGGAGTTTGTAACATCCAATTTTGAGGTATTCTACATAAATTTAACATTTTCTGTAATAGGATATTAAAGTTTGAAGTGCCTAGATACGTGCAAATGTTACAAAACTCAGTAGTCCGGTTTTTTTTTCTTCATTTTTTTTGAATTTGGTATTCAATATAATAGGGGGACTATCTTATTCTTCATTGCTTTGTAACATTTGTATATTTTTGTTAATTTAAATATATTTTAATATGGTGGATATTTTTTTTGGTTGTTATAGTTGTTATTTATTCTGTTATCAATGCTGAATGATATGCTGTTTTACATTTTGGACACATGGCATGATCATAAAGACATTCTTTGCATAATCGCTATGTTCTTCAAACTCTTTTTTCTCTCCAGCATATAAACATTCTTCGCATACTATTAGCCCCATGTTTATTATTATCTACCATCATTTAATAGGTATATTATTGTTTTACTTATCCCTAACAATGATTTTTAGCGTTTCATCTCTAATTTTATCGATATCAGTATCTGAAGAAACAGATAAGCATAGGATATCTCTTTTAAATGGAAATGTCATTATTGAAATTTTCTTTTGCTTTGTTATTATATAGTCAACAGGACCAAATTTTTTAGAAAACGATTGAAAAAATATCATATTTGAAAGCGATTGTAGATACATGTCTTGTTCCTCATTTACATCTAGAAGGGGCTCTATCCCTTTTTTAAAACCTCCATCAATTACTTCACTTTCTTTATTTATTATGCCTACAAACCTTATCTTTTCATCTATGTCAAATATCAAATTGCATAAGTTTCCTTTAAGTGATTTGTTAATGTTGTTAATATCGTTTTTCTCTGACATTGCTTTTATTGAATGATGTTTTTAGTATCTTTTATAATTTAATGCTAACTCTTTTTCTTATTTTCGAAAAAAGACATTTTTATTGTTTTATAGTATATGACTTCTCCTCTTCTCTCTATCACTGCTATCACTGTATCTTTGCCCATTTTTTCAATTTGATCTACCGTGTCTACAAAGTCTTTGGATTTTATGTTTAATCCTTCATTTATTCCAATGGAAACATACTTGGAAGGTTTTTTACCGTGCTCACCTCTTTCATATATCCTAAAATCCGTTCCGAACCCAAAACCTTCTTTTACCACATAGCCTTTACTTCTAAGATCTCTAAATATCAAATATTTTGTTAGTATTTTTTTATCTTTCTTTAATAGGATTTTAAGAAATGACGAGAAATTGTAATCTTTTTTTCCAAAAAGCTTTAGCTTATTATTACTCAGTAAATAGAGTGTTTCGAGATTGTTTAGGATAAATTCATTATTGAAAACTTCTCCAAAACCTTTGTTTCTTAACTGGTCCTTGAATCGGATTTCATTTACAATAATTTTTAGGTCCTCCTCCTGAATATTTGCTTCTGCAATTAATAAAGAGTCGTTATTGTTTGGATTATTGTTGTTGTTGTTGTTGTTGTTGTTGTTTCGATTGACGTTTGTGTTTTCTAAAGGTATGTTATCATCGCTGCTCTCCTCATTTTTCATCGCATTTTCACTTTCACTGCTTATGATATCAAATGACATAACACATAAATCAGAGCATTGTACCTCATTTATTTATTAAAAAAGGGAATTTAGATGAAAGGTGTTAATTATAGAGAAATTCGTGGCATGCCTTTTGTAAGACGTGAATATATTAGAGGAAAACCACAAATTAAAATAGCTAGGTTTGCTTCTGGTCAACCAAAAGGTGATTATGATTATCGTTTAGAGTTAGTTGTAACTGAAAGAATACAAATCCGTCATAACTCTCTTGAAGCTGCGAGATTGGCAGCAAATAAAACTATGGCTCAGGCTGGTGATATGAGTTTTTTTGCCCGATTAAGGGTATACCCTCATGTAATCCTGAGAGAAAATAAAATGATAGCTACAGCTGGTGCTGACCGTTTGCAAGAAGGGATGAGACGTGCATTTGGGAAAGCTACTGGTTTGGCAGCTCGAGTAGAAAGAGGTCATACAATATATGAGGCCAATGTCACTAAGGCCAATCTTGAGTTAGCAAAAAGGGCTTTTAGAGTTGCCTCAAGTAAACTCGGTTGCCCGACTATAACTAAAGTTATTCCTCTTTCTAAAGAATAGTATAAATTCCTAAAGCGTTTTATATTATTTTTAAAATACGTTCATATAAAATATTTTATTACCTTTCACTTTCCCTAATCATATGACTCCGATAAAATCATTAACAGACTATGAGGATTCTTTTTACCTAAACAAAAAAGTTTTCATTCGTGTTGATTTTAACGTGAAGGTGAAAGATGGCTTTGTGAGTGAAGATTATAGAATCAGATCCGCTATGTCTACAATTGAATATCTTGTTAAAAGAGGCGCAAGAATAATTCTCGCATCTCATTTAGATAGACCCAAAGGGAAAGACATGAGATATTCATTATTGCCAGTATCAGTAAAACTATCAGAAATTTTATCACCATTTAACATCCCAGTTTCTTTTTCTTGTGATTGCATGGGCATAGAAACTCTGAACAGAATCAACAGTCTAAACAATGGTGATGTCATCCTACTTGAGAACCTTAGGTTTTACCCGGAAGAAGAAAATAACGATGAGGAATTTTCAAAAAAACTTGCCTCTTATGCAGATATCTATGTAAACGACGCTTTTAGCACATCTCATAGAAAACACTCTTCTACTTATGGAGCAGTAAAATATTTTAATACTAAAATTGTGGGATTAAATGTTGCTAAAGAGATAGAGTATTTGTCCTCATTGAGGGAAAACCCATCAAAACCATTTACAGTTGTTGTGGGTGGAGTTAAAATCAAAGACAAAATTGGTGCTCTGAACAACCTTCTACCAAAAGCGACAAAGGTATTAATCGGTGGAGCCGCATCCTATACTTTTTTAAAAGCAAATGGGATACCTGTAGGTAATTCTTTAGTGGATGACAATTATTTGTCTTGGGCCTCTAAAGCCCTTGACAAATATAGCGAGAAAATTATATTACCTGTTGATCATAAAGTGGCTTTATCTGAAAATTCAACCGAATGCCAACTTGTAAGGAATCACATTCCTAAAAACATGAAGGGGTTCGATATAGGGGAGGCAACAGTTCATAAATTTATTCATGAAATTCACAATAACAACACAGGTTTGGGTACTATTTTTTGGAATGGGCCAATGGGATTTTTCGAAAATGAATTATTTTCTCATAGTACAAAAAGCATTGCAATGAGTATGGCTTTGGCATTTTGGCGTGGTGTAAAGACATTGGTTGGAGGGGGAGACACATTGGAAGCTATGAAGGTTGCTGGAGTCTCTGAAAAAGAGGTGACACATGTTTCTACTGGTGGGGGGGCAAGCTTGAGGTTTTTGGCAGGAGATGAAATGCCTGGTATTGATATTTTGGAAAACGGTTAAGGAAATTTACCCTTAAATAAAATTAATTAAGGTGGTTTTTATTAGATTGGAATGGGTGTTATTTTTAAAATTCGACAATGCTTTTGTTACTTGCTATTCTAAAATTAGATGAGAAATTGCCGTATTATATTGTAATCATGTTGCTTGATGGTTAAGTTATATTATTGTTATGCCAAATCTTTTTATAAATTTTGACATTACAACCTGAAAGTTTTTACGATGTGATAGTAGGGGGCGGAAGTGTATCCGGTTTATTAGCTGCTCGAGAAATATCCTCTAATGGCTTTAGCGTATTAATACTAGAAGAAGATCATGAAATAGGAACTCCGGAGCACTGTGGTGGTGTTGTAAGCCAAAAGGGGTTAGAAAAATTAGGGATTATACCTAGAATAAAAACTATTGATAATTATATAAAGAGCGCAATAATCAAAACAAAAAACAATTCCTTCCAAATAAATTCAGAAAATCAACACATTATAGTAATTGATCGACGATCTTTTGACAAAGAATTAGCTTTTCAGGCTCAATCAAACGGAGCCGAAATAAACACAAAAAGCTCTATCACATCTGTAGACTATTCTGACGGTATTTATAATGTTAAAATCAGTTCAGGAAAAGTTTTTAAAAGCACATTTTTCGTGGAAGCGAGAGGTGTTAGTCGTGTTATCAAAAGTGGATATAGGAACATCATACCTTCTGGTCAATATGAAATATATGCACCTTGGATACAAAAAGATACAATAGAGGTTGAATTTGATGCAGATTTATATCCTGGTTTTTTTGCATGGATTGTCCCTACTGGTGAAGGACAAGGTAAAGTGGGTGTAGCGGGAAGACACATCAATACAGGTTTGACACTTGAAAAATTTTTGGAGAAAAAGGGCAAACCCTACTCTATTATAAGAAAAATTTATGCACCACTTTGGATTCATGGGTACATCAAACCTTTCTATGTTGAAAGAAACGTTACAATTGGTGATGCTGCAGGACAAACTAAACCAACCACAGCTGGAGGTATTTATTCGGGTGGAATGGGTGGAATATACGCGGGAAGGTCAATATCCAAATCATTGGAAAATGGTAATGATTCCTCATTTTTAAAAGAATACCAAAGCAATTGGATAAACTCATTTGGGAAAGAATTTGATAGACAGGTATTATTCCGAAAAATTTTGGAGCGACTAGACAATAAATCATTGGATAAAATATTTTCTAACATTTCCTCGTCTGCTATTGATAAAATTTCGTCAACAGGTGATTTTGATTTCCATGCTGCGTCACTGAAAAGATTGTTGAATGCAAAAATCACTGTAAATTTCCTTTATACTTTTATGGGTAATGAATACAGAAAAATTATTAGTGATTTAAGCAAGATATAAATGCGGTTTGCATATCTCTAATTTAGATGTCTAAACAGCTACAATTGCCTGTATGTACATCTTGTAACAGGCCGATAATGCCAAATGATGCCTGCGTAAGATTTTATTGCCCTAACTGTGGGTATGTTCTTATCTGGAGATGTGAAAGTTGCAGAGAGTTTGCACGTACTTATAAATGCGTTGGTTGTGGATTTGAGGGGCCTTAATAAGATGGCCCGATTAGTAGCTAGAATTAAAATTCTACCCGCAGAGGCAGAAACTGATTTTGACGTTCTGATAGATAGTCTAAAAAATAGCATCCCTGAAGGGATGGAATTAAAAGCACATGCTAAGGAGCCCCTTGCCTTTGGATTAAATGCTTTGATCGGTGACTTTTTACTTGATGATTCAGAGGGCGAAATGGAAAAACTAGAAGAATCCATAAAAAAAGTGGATGGAGCTGGTGAAATACAGGTTATTACTATTAGCAGACAGTCAGTTAAAATGAAATAAAATTATTTAATTCAATTAATTACGATATATTTGAAAAAAAACAATAACAATAAAACTAATACTAATTTGGTCTCAAACCTTAAAATAAGGGTAGCGGAATGTAAAATCAAAGATGTAGGGAAAAAAAAGGCCTTACTTGATAGTGTTATTATGAGCAAGATCGGTTTGACAGATGGCGATACTGTCGAAATTATGGGAAAAAAGGTTACTGCTGTAAGAGCATATACTATGGAGGATAAATCCAGAAAAAGTAATTATATTCATATCGACGGACAAACTAGGAAAAATGCCGGTGTTAGTTTAAATGATTTTGTTCTCCTCAAGAAAACAAACCCCAAGTTGGCTGAAAAAATTATCTTATTGTGTAATGCAAATCAAAAGCTATCTGATGAGTTTATTTCCTATCTTAATGCTCGATTTGAAGGTTATCCTGTCACAAAGGGGGATCAATTTACCTTAAATTTTTTGGGGACGGAACTTGAATTTATAATACATAGTACTGTACCTAGGGAAATTGTGAAAATAAGTAATAATACCAAAATAATCATTAAGCCTGCTTTAAAGAAATTTCGCAAGGAACATTACCAAGTCACTTATGAGCAAATTGGTGGCCTAAAGAATCAGATAACTCGTCTAAGGGAGATTGTGGAATTGCCATTGAGGCATCCCGAGGTGTTTTCAAAAATAGGAATAGATCCTCATAAAGGAATTCTTTTGTTTGGCCCGCCCGGATGCGGAAAAACATTGATAGCTAAAGCCTTGGCCGCGGAATCGAATGCTAGTTTTTTTATTATAAATGGGCCAGAAATTGTCAATAAATATTATGGCGAAACAGAAAGTAAATTGCGAGAAATATTTCAAAAGGCCAGGGAATCCTCGCCCAGCATCATATTCATTGATGAGATTGATGCAATTGCACCAAAAAGGGAAGATACTTTCGGTGATGTTGAAAAAAGGGTCGTTGCACAACTACTTTCACTAATGGATGGTATGTCTGACAGGGGTAATGTTGTAGTTTTAGGAGCTACCAATAGACCCGATAGTTTAGACCCTGCACTGAGAAGACCGGGACGATTTGATAGGGAAATAGAGATAGGGATTCATAATATGGATGGCAGATTCGAAATATTGAAAATCCACACACTCGGAATGCCATTAGATGATGATGTCAACCTGAAAGATATATCCAAATTGTTGAATGGATATACCGGTGCTGATATAAAAGCTCTTTCAAGGGAAGCTGCTATGAAATCCATAAGACGTTATTTGACCGAGATTGATTTGGCAAACAACAGAGAAGTTCCATCAGAGATTTTAAATAGTATAAGAATAAAAAACAACGATTTTCTAAATTCCATGAAAGATGTTATTCCTACTGCTTTAAGGGAGTTTTATGTAGAGCCATCCAACATAAAATGGGACGACATAGGTGGATTAGCCAAAGAGAAGAATTTACTCATTAATAATTTTTTGTCTCCACTTATTACACCCGAAAAATTCTTAAGGATGGGGATTAAGCCTGCCAAGGGTGCATTGCTATTTGGCCCGCCCGGATGTGGAAAAACATTGATAGCTAAAGCATTAGCAAATGAAGGCTCTATTAATATCATATTTGTTAGAGGCCCTGAAATTTTGTCCAAATGGGTAGGTGAATCTGAAAAGGCCATACGAGAGATTTATAGAAAAGCTCGTTCCTCCTCTCCATGCGTTGTTGTATTTGATGAATTGGATGCAATTGGTAGATCAAGAACCTTTGAAGATGCCTCTGGAAATGAGAGAATATTGTCTCAGATCTTGTCTGAAATGGATGACGCAGGTAATTTTGGTGTGATTGTTATCGGAATCACCAGCAGACCTGATCTTTTGGATAGGTCTTTGCTAAGGCCAGGTCGGTTTGACCTGTTAATTTCTGTTGGCCCTCCAGATGAGAAATCTAGAAATGAAGTTTTATCAAAATCAACATCAACCATGCCCCTTTCGTTAGATATTGACCTTAATAAAATATCCTCAATGACTAAAGGTTATAGCGGTGCTGATTTGATATCATTATGCAGAAATGCTGCAATAAATGCAATACAAAAAGGGTCAAGTGTGGTCTGTAATTCTGATTTTGAATATGCTCTAACTGTTGTAACTCCATCAATAACTCCAGAGGTACAAAATTGGTATCTGTCAATAGAAAAAAAATTAACGTCTGCTGTTCCAAAGTTCAATGATAAAATTTTTTATGGTTAGCTTTAAAACCTGTTGATGCAAAATTTAAAAAACTATATTAATACTTTTTGTGATTGAATAAATTATGAATTATCCTTTGAGAACTGTTGTTTTTGAGAAAATAAAACAATATGGAAATATTACAGACCAGGATTTGATTAATTCCTTGGCTAAGGATAATATTATTACTCTTGAAGATGATTTAAATAAAATATTATTAGATTTGGAAATATATGGGTTGATTCAAGTTACATGGGTAACAAAGGATAAAAAAAGAATTGAAGTTGTAAATTAAGAAAAATAGCGCTTATCTCAATTTGCTGTATTCTTCCTTTTCTTTGATATCGTAATACTAACGAATTGTTATTTCATAATTTAATGTACCATAATGCATCAAGTGCTATTGCTATAAAAATTATTACCAAGTATGGTGCGGTAACCTTATAAGCCTTCCATGCAAATTCGGGCGTAGGATTTTGCATGAGCTTATAATGATACACTGTCATTAAAGAACCTGAAATCACTGCAACTGTAAGGTATAGCATTCCTAAGCCTAAAAAATATAAAGATATGGAATATGGGATGAGAATGAGGGAATTCAGAAAAATATACTTTGAGGTAATTTGATTTCCATAAAGAACAGGTAACATTGGAACATTTGCTCTTGTATACTCATCTTTCATTTTGATGGCCAAACACCAAAAATGAGGTGGTGTCCACATGAAAACAAGCCATCCTACCAAAAATCCTAATATGTCGATACTGTTTGTAGTTGTAGCCCAACCCGCCATAGCCGCTGCACTGCCAGCAAAACCCCCTATTACAATATTCCAAACACTTCTTCTCTTTAACAATAGGGTGTATACTACAACATAAAAAAAAATTCCCAAGCCAATCATAAAAGTTGCCATGGGGTTTAACAAAAACCAAGACAATATGACCGATATTACAGACAAAGATAGTCCAAAAACAAGAACTTGATTTGCTTTTAACCTTCCAGAAGGTATTGGCCTTTTTGAGGTTCTTGTCATCAAATTATCTATGTTTTTATCGTAAAACTGGTTAATTGCACTGGCGCCCATTGAAGACAATGTTCCGCATATTATCAAAAACAATAATTTCCAACCAGAAATATCCCAAGCAATACTGCTAGTATTATCAAATCTAGTAGCAGCAAGCATAGAGGTTACAGCGGTAATCACAAGAACTACAACAATTCTTGGTTTTGAAACCTCGATATAATCTTTAATATTCGATAATTCGAGATGACCAGTAACAGGCACAGGGTATCATTACTACTGCGTTATATCTTGAATTTAACTTATTCGATATTGTTTTAAACAAATGAGATTTTATCTCATGTCTCTTTTTTTATCTATTTCTTGGATTTTCTCCTGAAGATCTTCTAACTGACCTGAAGACCATTTTACAAACCCTTCAATTAATTCTTGGGGAAGTCTATTGATTTGAGACATTATAACAAACCCTTCAAAAATTTTCTCATAAGCTTTGCAACAAACTGTCATGTTAGTTATTGCATCATTGATAAAGTCGTTATTGTTGTTTTTTATGTAGTTTTCCTTAAAACTCTCTAATAGATCATTTGTCCTTTTAGTTACTTCGTCTTTTCCAATTTTCTCGTCATATCCATTATTGTTTTTGAACAAGTTACCTGTTCATTATTGTTTGGTTTTCTTTATATTGTAACCTGTTATGATTCAGCATATGCGTTTTACATTATATTTATTTAGTTGATTAAAATGGAACTAAAAAAGTTAGCTAAAGGGATATTGCATTTCAGCACTAAAATAAACAAAAAGAGATCAAACAACTTTTAAAATATGCTATTGGTAAAACATTGATAGGTGAGAGCGGTGAATACAAAAAAAGGTCAGATACCCTAGTGCTTTCTTCATTTAATTTTTCAGATATTTTGTATCATCATTCCCATATTTGTTATATTCTATCGCTATCTTTTATTTAGTTAACTTTTTTTAATTTTGTTATTATAAATTTTTCACTATCTTTTATATAAATTTTATTTATCTATGGTACTATATATGTCCAACAAAGATGATATTTTTGATACTATTAATTCTTTTGGTTCTGTTGGAATAAAAAAAACCGATTTAAAAAAAAAACATGCAATGGAAAGTTTTGAAAATGTGTTGGACGAATTAATTAATGAAGATAGAATTTGTGTATCAAAAAAGGGTTCTTATATCTATTGTTGGAACAAAGACTGTTTTTTGGATTACCTGATAAACTCGGATCTCAAATTTAAATATCTTTATAATTCTATTTCTAATATTCAGGATAAAATAAACAACTATTCGGATAGTATTTTTAAATATGTTGAGAATGTTGAATGCGAGTTGATCCAAATCAAAAACTCATATATGAACATTGAAAATAAGATGAATGACCTAAAAACCCATCAAACAAAAACTGAAGATATAAAAAGTAATGTTTCTTTGGATGTTTTTAAAGAAAATTTTGATGGAGTTTTACAGGCAAAATCCTCATCAATAGGATGGGTTGAATTATTTTCCATAAAGAATGAGATTTGTCATATGTGTGATATTTCAGATAATGAGTTTTATAATTATGTAAGTGATATAACAGAATCATATCCTGACAGATACGAGCTATCTTCGGGTGGCTACGAAGGCATTATTCTAAGGGGCATAGTTCATGGCTTTGTGAGGTGTATTTGATGTTTCCATATAATCTGTGTCTAAATCCATTTCCAAGTAGCCCTACACCAACATTAAAAGTTGCTAAAATATTGGGTGGAAAAAGACACAGAGAGGCGTTAAACAGCATAAAAAATTGTGTTGATGACCTTTATTTAAAATTAAATGACTGTGAGTATTCCAGGGAGGACTTATTTAAAGTTATTACTGTGATTCAGGATGTGGGTTCGGGAAAAACACATCTTACATTTCATATGAGAACAGTAGATGATGTATTGGACAAATCTATAATCTCATATATTGATTTAGCCCAAGTCCATCCAAGGGAAATTGATACCATTTATTCCTCGATAATAAAAGGATTTGATATCTCTTACTTTGAAAATGTACTTGATAAGTTTATTGATTATTTAAAAAACGGGTATTCTAAAAACCCTAAATTGGTTAAGAAAATCATAAAATATGGTTTTTTTGACACACTAAATGGCAATTCCATTGATGAGAAGTTAAAGCAATTAAAGGACAGGAAATTCCAACCTTCTTTTAACCATTTGTTTGAACTTATGTCAAATGATTTTTCAAAAGTGGAAATTCGAATGATTTTTGAAATAATAAAAAAAGGGGCTTTAAATTATTCTGATTTAAAAACATTTGATAATTTGTTACTAATACTAACTACTATCTCATCCATCAATTACAAATTCTTCAATAAAATAACCATGTTCCAAATAGACGAATTCGATGCTAACATGCAATCTTTAGACTATATTAAGGGCCTGATAAATTCCCACATACCTTATTCTATTTTAATGCTAATAACTACACCATCTAGTTATTCTGATGTGTCTAGAGTTAGTCCATCTCTTTTTGACCGGTTGGAAAAAGCAAACTATAAGATTGACTTGGCCGGATCAAATTCATTTGATGAAATCAATGATATTGTTTTAGAATACATAAAGCAGAATGTAACTAATTTTAACAATGTTGACAAAAATGACCTTACGTCTAAAATTAAAATAATATATGATGAATTTCCTGACTTCCGAAACATAAGGTCCATTCTAAACATACTATACCATTGCACCGATATTTCCTCAAAAAAGAACTCTTATAATATTGATGAGCAATCTATTGAGGAAACCATTAAGAATGTCTACCCTGGTT
Organism: Candidatus Nitrosocosmicus sp.; assembly: GCA_037720485.1. GTDB lineage: Archaea > Thermoproteota > Nitrososphaeria > Nitrososphaerales > Nitrososphaeraceae > Nitrosocosmicus. The sequence goes on along the minus strand of JBBJMN010000015.1, from coordinate 16,810 downwards.
TGAGACTTCGTGGAAGCATAATGGGAATTCCGATTTCTGATTTCATCAAAATGAGAAAATTGTCAAATGATAAAAGCAGCCTTGTAGCTAGCATTACAGATGCCGTAAAAAACCTAATAGATTATGTAGAAGAATTGGGAACAGTTAAAAAGTCTAAGGATAAAATCCCTGCCGGATGTCTGGATGCGGTGTTTAATGATCATCTTGGAAAAAAAATTGGTGTAGCTATTGCTATTGATGCTGACAAAAATAAAAATTATGACAAAATCGTAAATAGCACCAAAAGAAACTCTTTTGTCGATAAATTAATTATTCTTACTACCAATATTATAAATGTCAAAAATAATGGGACTACATTTGTAACAGTAGATAAATTGAAATTAGTTGATTTGCTGTACTTTAGTAAAAAATATGTCGATAATGAGATAAAACTTGAAGACCCGCAGAAAGCAATATTACTTGCAAAATCTATACAGTTGTTTTAAATAACTTCTAACTTTCTGTTTTGTATATTCTTATTAGTTAAATGAATGGATAAATACAATTCTCATCATCTTTTTCAGTAAAGATGGGTAGGAACCTTTGCAATCTGAATGAATTTATAGAAAATTTGCATAAATTGGGATATACCATTGTAGATCACAATGATATTAAAATTCCATGTTTGTATATTGAAGATCAATTATTTGACGAGATCGTGAACAAATCTTATAACAAAAAAATTTCAATCGATACAACTTTAAACATATATGATGACGGATCCAACATTTTTGTGGATATAAACTTAAGTTTTTTTGACATGGGCTTGGAAGAGAATTTTCTTTTGTATGCCAATGAGACTTTGAATTTTTTTTATAGTCTTTCTAATGCCGGAATGTTGGGATTGGCCCCTGCTAGCAAATCAAAGTCTAATGTGTTTTTTATACAGTTACCAAAAAAAGAACGTGTTGAAAAGGCTTTTGAAACGATACAAAAAAAGTTAAAGAAAAACAAAAGCAATATTGATAACTAATGCATTTTATTTCTGTTGTACTATATAAAATAAGATTTAACTTTTTGACAAATGAACTTATTTTAAATATGTGGACTGCCTTTTATAATTTGTTACATTGAAAAAAAGAATTCGACCTCCAAGGAAAAATAAAACTAAATACCGTAACTTAACAATAATGTCAATTCTTTTTGGTGCTCTTCTTATAGGTGGTTCCGTAACTGCTTTTTCCAATATGGGGAAAAACAATAACAATGATGCGGATAAAAAAGCCCAAATTCAAACATTGATATCTCAGTTAACAAATTCGACAATCCCTGGTGCCACCGCATTGGGCGTTAATGAAGCCCCGATAACCATTGTTGAATTTGGTGATTATCAATGTCCCTATTGTGCTAAATTCAACAACGAGACAAAAAGTGATTTGGTAAATAAATATGTAGACACAGGCATGGCAAAGTTTGTGTTTAGGGATTTAGTACTCAATGACTTGCCCCAGGATAAATTGTCAACCCTTACTGCTGAGGCTTCTTACTGCGCAGCTGAACAAAACAAATATTGGGACTTTCATGATGAGGTCTATCAAAATTCCAAAGGTGAGAATACTGGATGGGTCTCAAAAGAATCTTTGATTGGATTTGCTAAGAATGTTAAAGTAACCGATATTGAGCAGTTTTCATCATGTTTGGATTCTCACAAGTATGGTCAAATTGTACTAAGTAATGATCATTTAGCAAAAGGTTTGGGTTTGGTATCAACCCCTACATTTTTAATCTTGCATCAAAATACATCTAAAATAGCTGCAATAGAAGGTGCTCAACCGCTGTACATATTTGAAAACACAATAAACCAAATGCTTAACCAAACAATTTAGTTTTTTTTGATTAACCTGCTATTTATCGGTTGTCTAACCACTTGAATGCCGATAATTTCTAGCATTAGTGAAATGATTAAAATAAAGTGTTTCTATAAACACTTTTTTAGGCTTCAATAATTTTATTTATCCTTTTTACCAATTCGTCATTTTCGATTGGCTTTCTAAGGAATAGATTTTTATCTGTTTTACAGTGGTCTCTCCTTCTAAATGTTTCATAATACATTTCACTTGCAGTTAAAAAACAAACCTTGGTTTTATCATCTATTTCATTTATTTTTTTACATAACTTAAAGCCATCCATATTAGGCATTTTAATATCCAAGATGACCAAATCATAAAAATTGGGCTTAAAGTTTGATAGGGCTTGAAGAGAATCAGTAAATGTATACACATCGAATCCAGCATCTTCTAAAACCAATTTACAAAGTAAAATAATATCTGGTTCATCATCCACAATACAGATTCTTTTCTTTTCCACCTTGTTTTCTCTATTCCCGCTATGCGACTGGTTTTCTGTTGTCTTCATAACAAATGATACACTATAAGCAAATGATGTTTGTTCTAGTATTAATTATTTAATAAATATTCAATTTAATTTTATTTGTTTGTTGTTTTTGTTAATTCTTAATGTTTATATCAAGTATAACCGTTATCTGCCAAATTCTTCTGTGTTGGGTTAATGCTAAAATAAATTTTGTATCCCTATTACTTTAATATTCAATACACCTATTAGTTTACGCTCAACTCAATAATGTTTTGTATGTGTGATTTAAAATTGTCGCAGATTTAGAACTTGGTAATTTTATTAAATAAACGTGACATTGTAGATAGGATATTTGAAAGACTTATCATCAGATGTTTTCTTCCAGGTGGTGGTGTATTTTATTTTTTCAACCAATTAAGAGCCAAGTTGCCATTACCAAGAAAAAATTTTGTTGTTGTTTTTTTATCATAACACCTTTTATCGTTTATCACTACTCTTCGATTATACAGATTTGTGGTTCCTCTTAATCCACAAATTCTATTGCAAAGCGATATCAATTATCATGGTAGTTTGTCTTTAACCTTTCAAGTAATACAACCAAACCATAGCCGCTTTCAACGATTTTTTTGTCATTTATGGCAATATACCTATTTAGATATCGATACCTTGGTATTGGATAATTATTGCCCTTACCTTTGCGCTATTACGTCCCAAATGGTCATACCTGGTATGCTCTCCGTTTTGGTGCATGGTTTAGATAAAGTTATAATAGTTCCAATACGATGGATTGGGAACCCAAACAGTGGAGTCATCCTTGACGTATGTGATAGTGCTATCCGCCGCAGCAAGAACCGGCGTATGGTGGAACAATAAAATCAACTGCGTTTATGAGATTGCCAATAAGCGCTGAGGCAGGTTATTAAGCACAGGTATCCTGTAATTATTCTTGGTGCTCATTAGTATATGCTTTTTTTGCAGTTTGGTTTAATAAATTATAAAAGGAAAACAAACAGTTGAACCTATTTTTGCATCTTAAAATAAAAAATTGTGTATAGATCTGTTATTTTTATTGCTTTTTTGTTGATGTGGTGTTAGAGTATGTGGCTTGGTTATTGGAATAAAAACTATTGTTGTTGTTGTCCTGACCGCTTTGGTTGATGTTTGAGTTGGCTTCTGAAACCGTTGATGCTATCTGCCTTGAATTTTGCTCAAATGTCCTAGCAGTGTTTTCGTTTAGGTTGAAGATGTTTTTTGAGGTGTCTCTTGCCTGTTGCAGTGTTTTTTTCCATGAGTCTAGGTTTGAGAAGATGATGTTGTTTGTTAGTCTTATTGCTGAAACCGCGTTGTCTGTAAAGTTGCTGATAAGTTTGGTGTATGCCTTTGTCATGGAATCTGGGGATGCAATGCTTGTTACAAGGCTGTTGAAGCTTTCACTGTATGGCCTCCATGCTGACTGGAGTGAGTTGATCACCGCCTTTTGGGACTCGATGTATTGTTCTGAAATTGCTTGAGCTGTTTGCAGTGATTGCTCTTGGTAACTGTTGACAATGTTATTGAAACGTGGAATCTGGTTTCTTGACTCGTCTATTGACCTGTTGATGTTGTCTTTGGTTTCATCAAGTGATCTGTTTATTGATTGAGTGAAATCGTTAGAGTTTTGGTTGCTGTTGCTGTTGCTAGTTGAATTTGTTGTATTATCTGCCTTATTATGTTCATTACTTGGCCAACGAAAGAAGAATTTTAAATGATTCAGCTAGTGATTCCATGTTGTAATCCATTTCTTGATTCTTCAAAGGCTCTATTTGATATTTAAAAGGCATTAATGTCTTTTGTTTATATCTGTAAACATTTTGGAAGATTGGAAGATAAAAGTTGCGAAGACTCCAAGGTTGTTGGCAATATGATTTTTACTGGTTTGTTGTTCTTCATAAATGCATAGAACTGGTTTATCAGTTCGGTATTTTCTTTATTTACATCTTTTGGATAAAGCAATGTGGATGGTTTAATAGGCATTGTTTTCAATCTCCTATAATAGTAATCTGTGATTGCTGAAGTATTTCAACCCGTACAATCTATGGGCCGAAAGGGATTTGAACCCTCGACCTTTCGATTATCAGTCGAACGCTCCACCAAGCTGAGCTATCGGCCCTATTTTGATAATTTTTTAGAATTTGATTTTTCTAATATAAATGTAGTTTATCATTTGTGAGTAAAATGATCGTTTTAAAGGTCATGTTCAGTGAACTTAGCGCAGTTTGCTTTAAAAAATGATTTTACTTTGACCTTGATTTAATATTGTGGATGTATATATGGATATTTATAGAGACGGCATGATAAATTTAATTCACACCATCTTTTATCAAGGGTATATTTTAAAAATTTTAATTCTTTTACTTTTTTTTATTTGAAAGTGATTTGAGATGCTAAATTTATGCATGGGGAAATAAAACAGATAAATAAAACTTATCAGCATTATTTCGATGAATAATTATTCACTTTTCTCAGATGGATTAATTTTACTTATATGCCTTTATAATTTTTTGTGGTCTGTCTGTATGATATATTATAAGTTAATTGTATTTTTGTTTATTTGGTTAAAATAAACCTATTGTGGTGGTATTAAAGCAATGTGTCGCTATTTCAATCATGGGTATATATTTATTGTTGAATAACATATGTGTAAGAGTTATTAGTATTGTTTTGCATATAAAATTAGAAATACTGATATATTGATATATATTTAAATTCAAGTCCAAAAAAGCCTATCGATAAGTAAAAAAACATACTCCTCAATATACAGGATATCCATTGAGAAAAGATATTAATTGCATAGCGCTTTTTACTAAACGTAACAATCAGGAATCAAAAGAAATTTCTATACTGTTGAAAGATAAAATAGTGAAGGAGGGAATCGATGTAATCGATTATTTATTGCATGGGGGTTTCTCTAATCAAAACAATAGGGGGAAAGAAATCGATATGGCTATATCAATAGGTGGTGATGGCACCACCCTAAAGACTTTCAGAACCTTGCCTCCTGGAATTCCTGTTTTAAGTATCAATGCAGGGGGAACCAGGGGAATACTTTCAGAGGTTTCCAAAGGTTCGGCAATCTCTATCGTGCCCTCTTTACTTAAAGGGGATTACTATTTAGAGAACCGTGTTCGATTATCAGCTACTCTTGGAGATAAAACTTTTTGCCCCGCCTTGAATGATTTTGTTTTTGTTCGATCTGATCTAACTAAAACCCCTTCTTTTTGTTTATCTTTATCAGGTAGTTCTATTTTCCAAAAAATGGATGGGATGATAATTTCAACCCCTACAGGTTCCACAGGTCACTCTTTGTCAAATGGAGGTCCTGTATTACAAGAAACCCTTGAATGTGTTTTGGTAACACCTATCGCGTCTGTAAATAGGATGCCTTCATTTACTATTCCTATGGTAAATATGGATTTATATGCCAATTATGACATAAAGTTTATTATAGATGGGCAGCAAATATATGAAATCTCAAAAAACGAAAAAATCTCCATTTCAAGACATCAACACGATGCAATTTTTCTAAGATTTAACAATAGCATGTTAAGACAGTTGACCAAACTTGGATATTAAAGAATATGTTGCAGATTCAAATATTTTTTATATGGGTATCCCATTTCAATCTGATGCTAGCTTTAAGTATTATATAACTCCTGAAATTCTAAGTGAAATAAATCATATCCAAAGAAAAATCGATGGGCTTAATTTGTTACTGTCTCTTAAAAAGGTAATAATTATTGAACCCTCATTAGCGAATATCAAATACGTATCAAATAAAATACAGTCATTGGGACAGTTTGGGTTATCAAACCCTGATTGTTCTATAATTGCGTTAGGTTTTCAATTAAATCTTCCCATTATTTCCACTGATTATACAGTTATTAATACCGCGAAATCTTTAGCTTTGCATACAATAGTTCCTGGCAAGAGTAGTTTTGAAGTAAAACAAAACAAAAAATACTGTAGTATCTGCAAAAAATACTTTGCTATTAGATATTTGTATTGTAATCTTTGTGGCAACAAATTGATATTTAAATCTATAAAAAAATAAAATAAAAAATCATTACTGACATTGTATAATATTTTATATTGGAATTGCAGGATAATAAAATTTCTATTTGAATTTGTTCTTTTTTGTAAAAAAATATTATAATACATGATAATGTAATAACGTTAAGTTATTAAGTTATTGAAATATTTTAAAATAATAGCATGAATATAAAAAAAGATGTAAAATTTGAATCAATCTATTGCACAAAATTTGATTATGATGACTTCATTATTATGTTCTCTCGAGATGTATTGTAGACTACTCTGTAGAAAGTACAAAGCCTATAAGACTGGCGAGACCTTGAGTTATTATAGCCAGGGATACAAACTTTGTAAAGAATGTGAATTATTTTTAGATTGGATTGGGACTAGGTGTCCTTGTTGTAATACCGTTCTAAGGACAAAACCCCATAATTCATTCTCCAAACAAAAATATCGTTTAGGCCAGTCTTTTAACGTGCTATAATTGCATTGCATTTTATGTATTTTGTTATAAATGACAAAAATATGTTTTCCTTAGGTATAGGTGATCATCATCATGATGATTAGGAATAAAAATAACTCTCTTGCTCTTTTGTGATATTGTCAATTTGTATATTAAATGATTTTAATGCCAAAACGCCGATTTCTATCTCTATTTTTTTTGGAACCCTGTATACCTTTGGCTCTAACTTATTAAATTTTTTTGAAATGTATATAATAGATAATAGTTGATTTGCAAACGATAATGCCATTATTTCTGGGGAATTCCCTTCTCCGCCAACTAAATTTATTACTCGGCCCTCCGAGAGCAAATATACATTTTTTTTGTTTATTTTGAAACATTTTAAATTTTTCCTAATTGTTGTTGGGTGGTTATCTTCACTGTTTAAGTAATCCATGTCAATTTCTACATCAAAGTGGCCTGCATTGCACAAAATTACGCCATTTTTCATGTTTTTTATATGCTCTTGTCTGATTACTCTTAGTTGACCTGTACAGGTTATGTAAACATCGCCAAAAGCTGTTGTATCGCTAATTGGTTTTACTTCAAAACCATCCATAAAAGCCTCTAATGCGTTGACAGGATCAATTTCTGTAACAATAACCTTAGCTCCAAGACCTTTAGCATTATTTGCAATGCCTTTTCCAACCCAGCCGTAGCCGCAAACTATTATGCGTTTACCTGCCAGTAGAATGCCAGTAGTTCTTAAAATCCCATCAATAGTACTTTGACCAGTACCGTATCTGTTATCAAAAAGATATTTTGTTCTTGATTGGTTTACCGCTATAATTGGATATTTTATGATTTTTTTCTTATGCCATGCATTTAATCTATTTACCCCAGACGAAGTCTCTTCGGTTCCGCCAAAAATTTTATAATTTTTCTGTAATGCTCTCTTATGAAATTCCCCTCCATCGTCTACTATTATATTTGGTTTATTGTCTAGTACCAAGTCCATATTTTTAAAGAATGATTGGATTGTTTTTCCTTTTTCCCGATATACTTTGATCCCTTTTTCTTTTAATAATGAAACTATGTGTTCTTGAGTTGAAAGGGGATTAGCTGGACATAAGAATATATCTGCACCCAATTGTTGCAATCCCAATATCAATACCGCTGTTTCCTTTGTGATGTGTAAGCAAATTCCTATGCTATATCCTTCCAATGTATCCCTATTTTTATATCTTTTAATTATTTGATCAATTATCTGCATGTTTTCATGTGCCCAGTAAAGATCCTTTTCTCCTTGTTTAAGCGAAGGTACTTTCTGTGGCATATTTTGCATTAAAAATATACCTATTGTTTTTTTTCTTTATAATCGGATAAAATATCTGAATACCGTGAATCTTTGTATGCTATATATTTAACATATTCGCCATATGTTGAATCATAACTACATTTATCACATTTGACAAACGCAAAATCATCACTTAGTGTTGCCTTTTCCTTACAATCCGGACAAACTATTTTCATTTTTTATATTGCTTTTAATTGCTTTACTATGGGTTGTCTTATTTTTCTAAAAACTCTAAATCCGCATATACATTTTATTTCAGGCAAATATGAAAGCTCCTCTCCAGTTACTAATGTTCCACAAGACATGCACTCATATGTAACAGTTCCTATAACTTCGTCACTCATATACACTACCTTTGGTTCTCTCGTATTTAATTATTATTTTAAGAAAATTAATTTAAATCTTCAATTTGTTGTTCTATTTGATCGCCTTCCATTACTGAATTTTTACTTTACCTTGGATACTGCTACTACAATAGCCTATTACCCAGAACATGCGTTGCATGCACAAAGTCCGAATTCATCAATTTTTTTCTCACAAAGGGGACATTTCTCATTGTATTCTATTTCCCACATATGCTTCCCAAATAATTTGAAATGGGTGTCTATCTCTATTGGAACAGTTGGATTTAATTCTTTTTGATTTTCATCTGTTTTTACATCCTTTTTAGTATGTTTCACTAACAATATTAATTGTCAATAGTGAATTAAAAATATTGTTGTTATTTTACAGCTATTGTAATAAAATAAGAATAAAAGTTACATTGATTAAATTATGATATTGAACAATCATGATCTAATAACTGTTGATAGTGATTTTATTAAGAAAATAATCAAACCCAGAAAAATTCAATCTAGAAAAGGTGAAAATGGCATTGTGCTGATTGTAGGTGGAAGCAGAATATATCATGGGGCACCCCTTTTATCATCCGTTGCAGCTTTGATTAGCGGAACCGATTTAGTTTATACTGCAATACCAAAAATAAATTTAGTTTCTTCAAGAATGTTTTCTCCCAATTTGATATTTATTCCGTTACCCGATGACAAATTGACAATGGGTTCATCAAGGAAATTATTGTCTTTGATGCCTAAAAAGCCTCATAGTGCAGCTATTGGGATGGGATTGGGAATATCAAAAACAAATTCCCTTTGTTTTTTGATAAGGAAATTATTAGAAGATGAAACAAGCTTACTATTTGATGCTTCATCGCTTATCCCGGACATCCTACATGATATAACTAATACAAAATCTATAGTTACCCCGCATGCCGGTGAATTTAAGAGACTGTTTGGTCAAGACCCCGGGCAATCCAAGTCTGAACAAATTAATATTGTTTTAAGAAAAGCTAAGGAATTTGGAATTGTAGTTGTTTTAAAAGGATATTTAAATATAGTTTCAGATGGTGAGTTGATTTCAGTCATTGAGAGGACAACTCCTTCAATGACTGTCGGAGGAACAGGAGATGTGTTGTCTGGTTTAATTTCCGGTTTTCTGACTAAAAACAGCCCCTTCGAATCATCAGTTTTGGGACTGTTTTTCAACGGGGTGGCTGGGTATAGATTGTATAATAAATTCGGTTTACATTTAATGGCGTCTAATTTTTTAGAAGAGCTGCCTTTAGTAATGAAAGATTTTGATAAATTGGATTAAACATTATTTGTCTACTTTGTGCTGTCCCTTATTTTTAGCATATTTTTTTCATTATCATTCCATAACTCATTGAATTGATTTTTTATTATGGATAATAAAATTTCATTTGAATATATTAATGCAGATTTTGTTCCACTGTTATCCAATACCAATATGTTATAATTATCAAAAATGAAAATATTTGTTGTAATTTTTGAATATTTTTTTTCTATTGCATTTGGTAAAATTTTATCATCAAAATCGCATTTGTTATCAAAAATTAATCTTACTTTTGTCCCGTCTATAATGGTTTTTACTAATTCGTCTTTTGAGTGTACCAACAAATTATTGCCCCATGGATTTATCATGGCATCAATAGATTCCTTTGATTTCTTGACTAGGTCTGTTATTTTGTTTATTGTTGAAAATTGATTTAAAACAAAATATTTTTTTTCTTCAATTCCTTTATTTCTCAATCCTTCTTCGTTAATCTGTTGTAGGTGTAGAACAGTTTTTCTCAATCCATTCACTTTATTTTCATGTTTGTTTAATGTGTCATTGAAAGCTTCATTTGGTGAAATTGATCTACACATAAGGGGTTTTTGATAATTAACAAGTACTAGTTTTTTCCTTTCAAGTTTTTTTAATATGGCATAAATTTTTGTTCTAGGCACAGTGGAACAATATGCTATTTCTGTAGCAGAAACCATTCCTTTACCTAATAAATTATAATATACTGAAGATTCGTATTTTGATAACCCTGCTTCCTCAAGGCCTCCTAAAATTTCATTGTCTTCAACTTTCTCTTCAGAAACCACTAATTTAGTTTTAAATTCCTGTAGTAGTAAGGGCTATAGTCAATTATTTTATATTATTAATTAAAATAAAAGAAACTAAATCAAAGTGTTTGATTTTCGATCATTAAGATTAGTCTATTATTTTTTGTTCTTTAGGTAATAACTATTTACCTTGTGCTCTTTCAAAGCACCTGTAAACATATGATAAGAAAGTAAAAAGATGACACTGGCACCACAGGAATTAGAAAATACTGCTAGTAAGTATGCTGCTGAGGCTATAAAACTCGATTCTCAAGGTTCTCATTCTGTTGCAATTCAATCGTATCAACGTGCTAGTGAGGCTTTAATAAGGTTGGTTGAAATTTACCCTGAATACAAATTAAATAGGGTCTATTTGGAAAGGGCTAGCGCTTATCAAAATCGAATAAAAGCTTTACAAATGGCAAATGGAATTATGGATGATGAGTCCCAAAATGCTAGAGAGTTTGCTACCATGATAAACAACAAAGATATATCAACAAATAAATCTTCAAATCCCCTAATTAAAAACAATAATCCCATTTCTAAAAATTTGAATAAATCCTCATTTTATCCTGCAAATAACCGGTATAAACAAAATGATATCCATAACAAAGATCTCTCTACCCAATCCGATATGAGTAAAACCGCTGAATCAAACTCAGAGTTTGAAAAACTAGTCCTTAAAGAAAAGCCATTAGTTTCTTGGAATGAGGTTGTAGGTTTAGATGATGCAAAGAGGGCTATCCGGGAGTCTATTGTTTATCCCACAAAAAGATCTGATTTGTTTCCTCTTGGCTGGCCACGAGGGATATTGTTGTTTGGCCCGCCAGGATGCGGAAAAACCTTGCTTGCAGCCGCAGCCGCAGCTGAGATACATGGTTATTTCATCAACATAGATGCTCCCTCTATGATGAGTAAGTGGTTAGGAGAGGCTGAAAAGAACATTTCAAAATTGTTTGCTTTCGCAAGGAAGTTGCATGAAAAAGAAAAGGTACCTATTTTGCTATTTATAGATGAGATTGATTCTTTGCTTGGCACTAGAAATGGTGAGGTGGGTGGTGAAGTTAGAGTCAAAAATCAGTTTTTGACTGAAATGGATGGAATCAACGATAAGTCCAGGGAGTCATTTCTTTATGTAATTGGTGCTACTAACAAACCTTGGAGTTTAGAATCTGGCTTTCTACGACGGTTTCAAAAAAGGATTTACGTTACATTGCCTGATATGTTATCTAGAAAAAATCTTTTCAAGCAATATGTATCTAAATTGAATAATGATCCATCTTTAAAAATAGATGAATTGGCAAAATTGTCTGAATCCTACAGTGCTAGTGATATAAAAGATATATGTCAATCTGCACAATTGAGAGTTGTGAATGAGCTGTTTGAAAACAGTGATCCTTTGGATGAGTCTGCAGTACCTCGAGCACTAAATCTGGTTGATTTCAAAGAGCTAATTAAAGTGCGAAAACCGAGTGTCAGTTCTGATATGGTAAGAGCGTATATGCGTTGGAGTGAACAGTTTAAGGCTCTCTAGGTTCTACTGTTTTTTTTCCTGAATCTGTGTATTCCCTCTGTTACTAATTTTTCAGCCACATCTTTATTTTTCCATTCAATAACCTTGACAAATTTATCTTTTTCTAACTCTTTGTAGTGTTCAAAAAAGTGTTTTATCTTGTCCAATATTTCTTCATCTACATGCTCAATATCATTCAACTTGGAATATCTTGCATCAATCTTTTTGTCTGGAACTACTATTATTTTTGAATCTTTTCCCTCCTCATCCTCCATTATCAATACCCCTATAGGTTTCGCTCTAATTACTGATAACGGTAGATATTGGTCATTACTTAGTATTAGAACGTCAATGGGATCTCCATCTTCTTCCTTTGTCTGAGGAATAAACCCATAATTAAATGGATATGTCATCGAGGTAAATAGCTTTCTGTCTACAAACAGAATACCGGTCTTCTCATCTACCTCATATTTGATATTACTATCTTTTGGTATTTCTATTACTGCATAAATGTCATTTGGCGGATTCATTCCAGAGCCAATATTATCAAACTGATTCATGTAAAATTGACGATATGGTTTGAATATAATTCTATGGATCTTTCAATAGGGTTAAATTAATACAACTAAGATTTGAATACGATTGTGGTTTTGTTCTGTAGTATTATACACTGTTTTGTCGTGATTGCATTTTAAATTAATTTATTTGCATCTCCTGAATTTAACAAATATTGCTAAATAGGTTGATTTAAATAAAAAATTATTTCCAAAAATATAAAGATTGGAAAGTCTCGGTTCAAATAATAGTATGAATTTGGGTGATAAACTTGATCTCAAACTAATTGAAAATAATATGCGTGAATATTATCAGAATCCGCAAATAAAACTTATTATTAGCAGTTATCTCAACAATAGTAATAACTTTTCTAAAACCATTGGGTATATAGAAGGACCACCCACTATGAACGGGGAACCTCATATAGGGCACCTGAGGGGCCGTATAATAAAGGATTTTTGGTATCGCAAGAATACTCTTGAAAAAAAAAGAGTTATTTTTCGGGCAGGATGGGACGCCCAGGGACTTCCAGTCGAATTACAAGCAGAAAAGGTTTTAGGATTAACTGGCAATAAATTTGAAAATATAAAAAAGGTAGGCATTGAAAAAATAGTTGAAACATGCAAAAAAATTATCATGGAAAATAATAAGAAATGGTTAAGCACGGACAGTTTACTTGGGATGTCGTTTGACTATGGGAATGCCTACTGGACTTTTACTGATTCATACATAGAGAGAGAATGGATGTTTGTTAAAAAGGCATATGATAATGATATTTTAAAAGAGCGTTTCAGAGTAGTTGCATACTGTCCATCATGTCAAACTTCACTTAGTAATTCTGAGATTAATCAAAGTTATGAACAAGTAGATGATCCTTCACTTTTTTACAAAGTGCAATTAGAAAATGAAGATATTTTTTTAATTGTATGGACAACTATGCCATTTACAATGGTTACTGATGAATTAGTAGGGGTGAACCCTACTGCGAAGTATGTGTTAACTTCTGTTAAAAATAATGACCGATATGAAAAATGGGTAGTATCAGAGAATAGGCTAACTACTCTGATGTCGGAATTAAAGATATCTGATTATAGTATCATGCATACTTTAGTGGGTAAAGAACTTGAGGGAAAGTACTATGTTCACCCTATCGTTAAAGATATACCTGGATTAAATGACCTTGCGTCCAGGAAATTAATTCATTTTGTAGTTGCAGACGATTTTGTTGACGTAACAACCGGAAGTGGTATAGTTCATCTGTCTCCAGCCAATGGTGAGCAGGATTTTGAAGTTGCAACCAAGAGAAATATCCCTATTTTTGTCCCTATCGATGATAAAGTTACCTTTACAGAGAAAACAGGCAAATTCAAAGATCTTTTTGTTAGGGACGCTGATGAAGTGGTGGTTAATGAAATGTATAAAGTTGATTCTGTTATAAAATATGGTAAAATTACTCATAAATACCCGACTTGTTGGAGATCTCACCATAAAATCGTGTGGTTGGCCAGAAGGGAATTCTTTTACTTGATTGATAAACTTGATAATAAACCCATTGATGCTGCAAATAAAATAAATTATTACTATGATCAGCCAAAAAACAGGTATATAGAAATAATTAAAGAAAAAGTTCCGTGGTGTATATCTCGTGAGAGGTTTTGGGGGACTCCATTGCCAATATGGACATGCGTTGCATGTTCTGGTAAAAAAGGATTGTTTTCTAGGGCGGAAATAATTGAATCAGCTATTAGTCTCCCAGATGGCGAAAATTTTGAATTGCATAGGCCATGGATTGATAAAATACAGATTGTTTGTCCATATTGCCAAAATGTAATGAATAGGGAGACTTTTGTATTGGATACTTGGCATAATAGCGGCAGTGCACCTTTTGCATCTTTAAATGATGAGGAATATGGTGAATTAATACCCGTTGATTTTCTAACTGAGGGAATTGATCAAACAAGGGGTTGGGCATATACCTTATTAATGTTAGATATAATTTTAAGCAACTCAATTAAATCTCCATTTCAATCTTTTTTATTTACCGGTCATGTATTAGATGAAAAAGGCAATAAAATGAGTAAAAGCGTCGGTAATGTTATAGATGCTGTTTCACTATTAGACAAAAATTCGGTGGATTTGGTTAGATTTTATTTTATGTGGAAATCTTCCCCTATAGAACCAATAAGTTTTAGCGTTAAAGAAATGATAGGCAGGCCCTATCAAATTATTAGTACATTATATTATTTACACGTATATTATAAACAAAATAGTGAATACGATAAGTTTGACTATGACAAATCTACCCTGCAAACGATATTTTCTAGTGGATATTTGGATACTCCCGATATTTGGATACTAACCAAATTAGAAAAACTAATCACTAATGCCACAAGTCTCCTTGATGCTTGCAGATTCCATGAGGCATCACGGTTAATTGAGGAGTTCATTATTACCTCGCTAAGCCAGACTTACGTTCCCCTAATTAGATATGATTTATGGAACGATGAAGAAAAAAGCCAATCTCGCAGATTTGCTATATATGCTGTTTTGTCTGTATGCCTTAAGAATGTTGATGTCTTATTATATCCATTTAGCCCATTTACAACAGATTTTTTATATCTGTCGTGCTTTAAGAAATATGAATCCATTTTAATGGATGGATGGTCTAACAGGGAATTTTTAAAGGTGGTATCAAACAATGATGTAGAGTCTGCTTTTGATATTGTTAAAGATATTGCATCAGTTTCATTTTCTGTACGAAATAAATCAAAATTAAAAAGAAGATGGCCCTTAGAATCAGCTTATCTTTATTGTAAAAATACTGATTTTTTAAAGGTAAAGGGGATCAAAGAAATCTTGCTTGACCAATTAAATATTCATAATATATCAATACATGACATAAAATATGATAATGTCATTGATAAGATTTTAACGTTGATGGAAAATAAAGCACCTATTTTGCCAAAAATTGATATTAATAGGAAACTTGTCGCAAAAAAAGTAAAATCTGAAATAGGCATACTGATGGACGAATTTTCTAAAATGGATGTTATCAAATCTTTGCATGAAATAAAAAAAAATGGATTTCTCACCTGTAAATACTCTGATAGTAAATCTATCGAATTAGGTATATCTGATCTTGAGGTAACATATTTACCCCTTGAAAACTATATGCATGTTGAAAAAGAGGACATTTTGTTGATAATCAATGTATCAAGAAATGATGAATTGATAATGAAAGGTATGGTCAGGGATCTGTCAAGGAATATTCAACAGTTGAGAAAAGAGTTGGGTTTCAAACCGACTGAGATCCTGTCATGTGCATTTATATCAAACATCTCAGAGGATGAGATTGAACACCTGGTTAGGTATTGTGACGATATTAAAAATTTAGTTCGAGTAAATGATGTAGTATTTTCAGTAATTCCTGATAACAAATTCAATCATAAAACAATTGATGTGGGTGGCAGAGAAATCAAGATTTATATCCATTAGTTTTGATAGTTTTTATAATAATTTTTGCAGGCCGAGATATGGTCAAAGCAAATACCAAACTTGTAAATATATTAATAAACATTGGTTAAAAAGTCAATAGTTACGATCATTGTTATAGATAAATTATTTTATAGATATTAGGCAAGTGAAAAAAGAGAGGGGCCTTTGTAATGAAAAACAAATGTCATTTGACGATTTTTTGATCAATAACTTTAAAAGCAAATTGGATGATCTTTCTCTAAACCTTTTAAAAAATGGGACTGGAAAGCCATTAATTCTTTACACGACGTTATTAGATGAAGGTGATGAATATGGGGAACAAGAATTAGCTATTATTAATGAAAACTATGTAGTCATTCAAGTAATTACATTTGGAGGCTTTGTACCTATGGCAGTCCAGCATCAGCGAGTCTTTACATTCGAAGAATTTTCAATATGGATTTTTAAGAGAAGCGCTAGTTTGTTTCTCCAATGCTTATCAACAATAGATGATGCACTTGTATCAATTAACAGGTGATGCATAGAATAATAATTAGTTTACTTCATCCTTTTGTCATTGATAGGTAACTTTTGTTTGA
>JBBJMN010000014.1:0-29114 GCA_037720485.1 Candidatus Nitrosocosmicus sp. | reverse complement strand
ACAATGGCCTTGGTTGCCGGAGTCAGAAAAACACTTGGATTGGTTCATAACATACCATCCATAAATAAATACACTTCTCAACACCCGTAGATGGGGGCAGAACCATCATTAATAATTATATTGTGAAAAGTTTTAGTTTCTTTGAATTTAATTAGTGTTTGCATTTGGTTTTAGTGGTATTATTGGTTTATACTAAATCTCAGTTTAACAATATGTACTCTAGCCGCCGATAGTATGCATAACATTCATTGTGGGTTTTAGGGCATTAGATTTAATTATGCTGACAATACCCTCTGGTTTTTTCTTTACACATTCAAGAATGAACTTCTTTATGTCATTATCTGATTTTCTGTTTTGCAATACCTGTTTCAAGTCATAGCCTTGTTTTTCAAATAGACATGTAAATAATTTTCCCTCAGAATTTATCCTTATTCTATCACAGTTATTGCAGAAGGGTTCTGTTATGGATGGGATGAACCCAACCATGCCTTTTTTATCATCAAAAGAATAAAGCCTTGCTGGGTCGGATTTATCGTTATCTAAAGGTACAAGTTTCTGTACATCCCTGCTTATTACATCCATTGTCTCTCTTTTACTAAAAACAAGATCGGAGTTCCAAATGCCTGTCCCATCTAAAGGCATGAATTCTATGAACTTAACTGTGACTCCAGTCTCCCTTGAGAATTTTGCAAATTCTGTAACCTCGTCATCATTCCATCCTCTAATTATCACAGAATTTATTTTCACTTTTAAATCTGCACTTTGTGCGGCTTCTATTGAATCCAACACCTTTTTGAGGCCGCCATCGATACCGGTCATGGATTTAAATCTATATTCACTAAAAGTATCCAGACTGATATTTACACTCTGCAGTCCTGATTCTTTAAGCTGTTTCACTTTGTCTTTAAGCAACAGTCCATTTGTTGTCATGCTAATTGACTTTATTCCATCAACACCCGACAACAACTTTACAAGGTTTTCTATCTTGGGACGTACTGTAGGTTCACCACCTGTAATTTTTATATTGTCAACACCCAAATCTGCAAATATGGTGACAATATGAAATATTTGCTCATAGCTTAAAATATTGTCTTGCTCAAACCAGGTGACATTGTTATAAGGCATGCAATATACACACCGCATATTACACCTGTCTGTGACTGAGATTCTCAACTTTTTTGCGGTTCTGCCAAAGTTATCTTCCATATTTTGCTTTAATATGGAACCTTTCATGAGTTAATATTTAAAGTAGATGATATCATATTTAATTGTGTTTTTTTTTGCATGATGTGAGATGTGCCCTAAATAATTAAATAGATATTTTTTATAATCTTTCACATCGATTTAGCAAATGCTGATTTGGAGATTGGCAATTAAATGGTGAGTGAGGTATCTGGTGAAAGTTCAAGAAAAGCTTTCTTGATTGAACTAAGACAAAGAATCATCAGAATATCAATTGCGGTAATAGCAATAATCTCCATTTGCATGACCATGAGTATCACAACATTTGATTTTGGTGGTTATAAGATGCTAATATTTTATCCGGACACGCTCCATAACATTTCATCTCAAATCGTCTCTTTTATGAAAGATACCTTGTTGCCAAAAAATGTTAGTCTCATTCAGATTTCACCAGGTCAGGCTTTTTCTGCACAAATCTATGTTGCAATCGTAACTGGAGTAATTGTTGCCTTGCCAATAGTTTTTGCAGAGGTGTTTGCGTTTTTAAGTCCTGCTCTCAAACCTCATGAAAAAAAGGCTATCAAAAGCATTCTGTTGCCTTCGATATTCCTTTTTTTAGCGGGAAGCTTTTTCTCCTACTATGTTGTAATACCTTACACAATCGAATTTTTATATAAATATGGGGAATCGATGACGGTTATTTCTTTTTTTGATGTATCCCTGTTTATTTCGTTTGTCATGCAGATGCTGATGGTTTTTGGATTTTCATATCAGCTGCCTTTGGTAATGTGGGGTCTGACCAAAACTAACCTTGTCAAACCCATGTTTTGGAAAAAAAACTTCAGATATGTAATGATTATACTTGTTATTATTGGGGCAATCATAACACCTGACGGCAGTGGTGTTTCCATGTGGTTTGTTACAGGACCCCTGATATTTCTTTATGTTATTGGATTATTGTTAATAGAACTTAGATTCGACAAGAATGGCTAAAACCTTTACCATGATTTTTTAAAATACTAGCAGCTTGATTTTACTATGGTTAAATATGTTTAAGTGCCATAAGAAAATGGCAGAATTAGGATAAATCTATAAAAATACATTACAATTTGTTTTATAATTTCTTAAATGGAGAGTAATATGAACCAACTTAAATAGTAATTTTTCAGTATGACGTGCAAAATAAATATTTATTTGGAATATGAGATTGCATTCAATATAAAATCATTAATATTGTACAATTGCAACAAGAGATTATGAGTGAATCATCTAAATTCAAATATGGAATGGTGAAAGAAAAAACAGTCGATGGTTTCATAAATGACATCATGGAGGACAATATTGATTTTGATTATTCTGCAAGTTATCAATCCGAAAATAATGAGGTTTATGGTTTTATCAATGAACTGCATTTTAAAATAATCCGCTATTTAAAACAAGACAAATCGCCTGAAAATAACACATTTTACGAAATACAGGATCAAATATTTTCGGATTATTTAAAATTAAAAATTTACGGAATCATATATAGGAAACACGCTGTATCAGACTGATTCTTTTACTTTTGCTTTCTGATTGTGACAAACAAATCAATATCGTAACCTAATGGCTATGGTTAAGGTTTTTTCCGTTTAATTACACTTTGTACACAAAGATGTATATCAATAATGACTAATATTAATAACCCTGTAGATAAAAACAAAAAAAAGCGCTATGTGTGCATCAGATGTGGATTTGAAATGACTGAAATGACTGTTTGTCATCTCAAATGTTTTAGATGTGGTGCAGAACATGATTGTTCAGATAAGGGCAATTTTTGGTAAGCAAGTAAATAAATGAAAGAACAAAAAACTATATGGTATTGTATATTTTAGATTGAAATAACCTTTGGTTTTCTCCATTGCTAGATGCATTTAGTATTTCTTTGATAATTCCAATAAAATTAAATTAAGACTCGATCAAATGTATTCAAAAATTTATTAGGCTATGATGATTATTTTAAAAATTGCCTTTAAACTAAATATTCGGTATATTTAATACAGCAACACTAGAATATTAAATTATGGCTTAACATGTTTCATCAATTTATGTTCCCTTAATACAGCCACAACATTTAGGGAAATGTTTTGTTGTTGTTGTTGTTATGTTTTATATCTGTCCAACAATAAGTTAGGTATTGTTGATGAAAACAATCCTTAATAGTTGTCATGGGTTTTGTACTGTTACCTCTACAAAGGCTTGCCAACTATAGGCCAACATATACACGCCAATAGAGTTTAGAATAACAGTAACGACCTGGAGTAAAGGGATGTCAAAAATCTGTATAAAAGATAAAACCATTGTTATCCAGCATAACTGTGAAGCATCATTTTATCTCCTTACCTATTTCTTCAAGAAACACAAACTCTGGTAATGGCTTTCTTTCCCTTGGCGTGAACGCTTTCTCTTTGTACCTGTTGGGTAATATGTTGTGAGTATCCTGATAGCCTATTGCTATCATGATGCCTACTTCATAATCTTCCGAAATGGAAAACAATTCCTTTGCCTTCTCCCTGTTAAAGCCTCCCATCTCATGCATAATCAAACCCTGATTGAATGCTTCAAGAAACATATTTTCATTTGCAGCCCCAAGATCATGGAAATGTAGTCTATTATGATTTCCATTGTCTGTATAGCTTTTTTTTACTATCGCACAGATCAACACCGGAGCTCTTTTGGCATAAGAGTTTATTTCAAGAAGGACTGACTGTGCTTCCTTTAGTTTGTCTGGGTTATCATTAGTGAAAACAATGTATTTCCATGGCTGTTCATTTCTGGAAGAGGGCGCCCACCTAGCAGCCTCAAGAATTGAAAGTAATTTGGTTTTTTCCACCGGCCTTGTAGAAAAAGCCCTTGCGCTCCATCTTTTAGCTATGAGTTCATGGATCGGAAATTCGGTTTGAGCAGGTTTTGCTATTATATCTTCAGTCAAATCAAACCATATATTGATATTTTTTCCTTCTTATTATTGTAGATGTACACATTCATCAACCGCAGGTATAACAACCATGCCAGTGACCAACACCACTTCCAAGAATACAGATTGCAACTATTCTTGTGTTTGCTTACTGATTTATGCAAAATCTAAAAACTATTATAATATTATCAGATTGTTTTTCTGGAACTGAATACAAATAACAGAAGTATATGAAATACGTATAATCAAGAGCATAGGGCAGTTATATTATCTAAGACATATAGTTAAATTTTATACTACAACTAATTGAAGATGTGGTTTGAGTTTTAGTAATGTATTGCCTATACACCACCTTATAAATGATTATACTAATTAAATCATATAGACAATTACAGTTAAATAAAAAAAAATATTTCATTTTATTGAAATGGAAATTCAGGAAAATATTTATAAAATCAAAAGCTTGAATGACACTGGTGTCTCTGTGACCCTTATCCTAGTTGAGGATATGGAATTAGAACCTGTTTCTCAACAACAACTTATGCTTGAGGCAATTAATAGAGCCATCCCAGACAAAGAGATGCGAGACCAACTACAGCCAATTATGGAAGCAATGTTGAAAGCGCAACCTCAGACAGTTATTCAGTCATATCCTCAAACACATATAACAATTACAATGCCTAAAAGAAAATACGAGAATTATGGAAAACCGCAAGTTGGGGAATCTCTTATTATAAATATTTTGTCTAAACATTGATTGTTGATTTTAAATATGGATAAAAACAATGAAAATCATTTATTTGTTGGTTGTTCAATTTGATTCCATTATTTGGTATCATCAAGTGATATTCACCATTTTGGCTAATTTATACAACCTATAGTAATTCATTAAACCTGCCAATCCTGTCAATATACAAAATGGGCTATTGTTTGTGGTTATCGGTCGAACACCCAAAATCCGTGTAATATTAAAATGGGATAATTGGGAATTCACATGATCTTCTTCAAATTGGCTTTTAATAAAAAATATCAAATTTTCCTACCTAATTATGTAGCCAAACAATATGGAGGTACTCTTCGTATGGTGTTGACAATGGCGCTAATAACAAGGGTTCACAATAATGTTATTATCATTATTTAGTTTAATATGCCGGTTTGAGAATTAATGTCCATTGTTAAACTACAAAATAAATCCTAAATTATATATGTATATGTATCACGTGTGATTTTTCAACATCTAAAAATTAAATTCGAATAACCAAAGCTAAAATTACTAAAAATAAAATATTAATATTTGTATATAAATAAGTAATAGGTATGAATAATGAAAACCGCTCAATGCCAATTTGTTTTACTCCAGACCAAATAAAGGCCTTGGAAGAATATGCAAAGAAAAAAGGTATGCTGAATTGCAACCAAGCAATTGAAGAAATAATTGAATCTCTCTAAATTTGATCTCTATTCTCTAGAACTTTAAATATAAAAATCTTTTTTTTAAAATCAAATCATAATATTTATTTATCTATTTAAACTAAGTTAGGTTAAATTTTTTTTGTAAGTAATTTCAAATACGTTTTCTCTATTTTCTCTTTTTATTTTTTGGTGTTTGTTTTTAACTCTTTATATTGCCTGTTTCATTTGAACCCATTTTCACAAAGCTTATAGATGCTGGAAATAAAAACCTGCTAAAACTTATTCCCAAAACTTACTAAAAATCGAAACTTGCTAACAAATATTATCTAACCTTTATATTTTCAGGAATATCTAAAATTTTTGTTTTGGGTGCATATGGTTCGATTATTATCCTTACTTTGTGCTGTACATGCATGGTTTTAATCATTGTTTTTTAAATCTGTAAAAGAAAAATACTGTTATTAAAAATTTATTTTATGATGGTTCTCCATATAATGCATATGGGTTTCTTTAGTATTTTTAAAAAACATAAATGCCAAAACTGTGGCAGACGATTTTATAAAGTGGAAAACTATATGCATCACCAAATGTTGTATCATTCTGATAAAAATAGGTATGACTGTTCAAACTGTGGGCTTATGTTTCCAGATATGGATAGATTAAAAAATCATATAAAGATATATCATTCATACAAAAAGAATAAAAGTCAATAATTTCATCTATTTTTATAAAACCTATTGATTCAAATCAGCCTCATATTTTAAAAATAAAATTCTTTTAATCTGCGTCCTTTTTATTTTTAGTATATTTTTTTTCATTGCCTTTCTAGGTATTTTGTATTAGGTTTAATACTTGAGTTAAATGGGGGGCATATGTAACATTTTCACCCGGATGAAAACCATTCAAGTTTCCTGATGACGATCTCGGAAATTGATATCCAAAATAAAACTCTGGAGTTTTTATTTTTGAAAAGTTTACTGGTTGGGAAAGAAAAACGCTCTATTTTCATATGTTTTGTAATCAAATTCAATCAAGCCGCCATAAGTAAAAAAAAGTGATGGTGTCAAGGCAAAGGCATATGTTTTAAGAATCCCTTGCGAATGGGTCTTTAAATAACATTAACATTATGCAAAATAAGATAAAGGAAAAAAAAGGGAATGGTCATACGTACACGTTGTCCTTTACCAACCTTTCCAATATCCCTAATACCTGCTCAAGTGGCCGTTCTGAGCTAAATATAATGAGGGTGTGATCTTCGGATTTATTATCAGGCCAATACCCTCCTGGGCAATAGTCGCATGCAGAATAAGTAAAATTGTGTTCACTCAATATGTCGATCCCATTTTCATTGAATGCCTGCGTGTAGTAGGCCAATGAGCCTGGGTGAGAATTGCCGTCATTATCCTTGTTGTTTTCTACTTGGTTTGTTGGGGTATAGAAACCGCCTATGACTTGATTGCTGCTTCCGCTGCTCTGGTTGTTGTTTTCCAACACCGTTACTATCCCCCCTTTTGATTCATACTCTGTATCGACGATGGAATATCTCCCAACAGGAAGGGTGACCGGTTTGGAACTGAATGTATAGTCCAACACACCTGTTGAGTATACTACATCTGCCTCATCGCCATTGGTCTGATTGCCATCAATTTTGACAAATTCTATGGTATGTGGATGTGGTGTGTCCCAGGGTGCGTCGGCATTTAGGAAAGCCAATTCTGTACCTTCGTAAATGATGAGGTTTGTTGGGATATGATATGCGTTTTTATCTGTAATTAATTTATGCGGCTCCTCCACCCAGCTTTCGTGTGCCTCATTTGCAATTAACATGACAAATGCGCCTATATTGGGAGGAAGCTCTAAACTCTCGGTTGCGTGAATTGACTGTGCTGATGGAAGGGAGCGGGAAACTGTGGCGTAGGAAGCGTCATTTCCCTGAGCGAATGCGGAAACAAAGAAGCTGTTACTTGCGTTGTATCCAAAACAAATGAATAATGATGCTGTTGAGATTGCCAAAAATGCTAACAACGGCATTCCTTTTGTGCTTGTTACGATTGCAAAAGCCATTATGTCAAATTTGCATCCATATCTTAGTCTTTACCTAATTACAGATTCCAACACAAAATAAAATGATATTTAACTTGGAGAAAAAGGTATTTGGATACGCCTCCTACTTTTAATGGAATTATCCAGAGGATATTTTATCGAAGAATTAACATTGTAGTAGGTTCTACCAAACTGATGTGGATTTGAATGGTCGATTTCTGTTTGGTATGAAAGTTATGACCATGCTATGGATTCACTCATCAATGAGACATAAAGCATGATGTTACTTTTTAGTTTATCAAAATTATCTGTTAATGAAATCACCTAAAGCGAAAGTATGCTGTGACTAAAATTATACCTGTGCAATCATCCCTAGATTCTTTATAGGAAACCCGTATAGGCATTAGCCCAATTATGCCGATGTAGAATTTGACTGATTTTACGGGTTTGTTGCCCATACTTTATTTTTGTTTACGCATCAAAAGAATGCCGGAGAACTTGAACCATTTGTTACCTTTAACCTTTACTTGATGAATTTTAGCAATTTCTTTGTAGTGGTATGCAGTAGCTGTTGATTTTATGGGCATCTCCAATTTATCCTGTTTTGAATTTAGTCTTTATGTGTCCCATCATTTGCAATATATCTTTTTTCAAATGATTGTTTAAACTAATAAATTGGTAAATAATCCTGCTCTATCGAATATTCGAAATGATATGTCTTTAAATAACAACTTTTTAAAATGGGCTAGTGTTGCTCTAGTGGAAAACAGTGTCAATGGAAACAAAATAGAAAAGAAATGGGTTTTGGAATGTCTAATCTAGGTAAAACATTGTGTTGTTATTTGCCGGGTTGCTTGGTATTTTCTGAAGAACATCCCAATGCTCTGCAATTTTACCATTGTCATTTACTTTATATATGTCAACTATTGAATTGCCGGTATCCCCAATTGGAGCAAATGAATGCACTATAACGTAATCCCCATCTGTATAGAGTCTTTGTATTTGCGTACTGTAATTCGGGCTTTGCTCAAAGATAAGTGTGAATGCGTTGATAAAAGCCTCTCTCCCAGTAGGGACATTTGGATTGTGTTGTATGTAATCATCTTCTAGGTAATTGACTGCAGCTGAGGCATTTTTGTCAAAGAATACCTTGTTGTAAAACTCCCTTACAATCTTATCGTTTCTTATTTCTTTGTCTGACCGGTCTTGGTTATGGCCATCGGTTATGGCAGTACTGTTTTGGATATTATTGTGGATAGTGCTGTTGTCTGTCTCTTGACTTTGTATGGTGATATTATTGCTAAATGTTAGAAATATGGCAATCAGTGATGAGGATGCCACTAGACATATCGTTTTTGATATATCCGAATTCATTACACAAATATGGAATATTTGATTTATAAATTTGACTTATGCTCATGGTTTTTTCAGATTGGGTGATTGCATATTATGCTTTAACATGCCCAATACATAACAAATGGTCAAATAACATGGTATAGCCAATTTGTTAATTCCGTTTTGCTGCGGTATTTGAAAAGTGATAGACTGTGTTGTGGATCTGTGGATCGAATTGGTGTGAAAAAACGAATTGTTTTTCCATATCAAAAACATGCAAATTTGGAAATAAAAATGTGATTGTTTGTAGTAGATTAGTTTGGACTAAATCCATTGGGCCGTATCTTCCAACAAGGTAATGCCATTGATCACATTCTTAATTGTCCGGTATCAGATATGCTCCCAGAGAGCGCCTTTTTTGGATCGTATTATGTAAGTCGGTGAAAAATATAGATTGCATGGTGTCATTTTGTGGTCTGTGCCAGACAGGATTAGCGTAGAAAAGAGAAGTAGGGTAATGTCAAGCATAAGGTCCAAAAACACAAAGCCTGAGACAACGATACGAAAGCTCCTGTGGGCTAGAGGAAAAAGATACCGAATCCATGACAAATCCATTTTCGGAAAACCAGACTTGACAAACAAGTCAAAGAAAACTGCAGTATTCATCGATGGTTGCTTTTGGCATGGTTGTGTTGAATGCTACCGGGAGCCAAAGAGCAATGTTTCGTTTTGGAGAGAAAAGTTGATCTCCAACAAGGCAAGGCGTATCAGAGTAAGGGAGAATCTGATTGACGGGGGTTGGATCGTCCTTGAGTTTTGGGAACACGAAGTAATGCGGAACCCATATAAGGTCATATCACAGATTTGCCTATTGTTATAGCATTGTTGAGTGGGCCGATTGACAACTAAATATTTCTAAAAGCGATAGATTTTGCAGTAGAGTCCTGAATTCATTAAAAAACAATACTCATGTTTATATGTTTATAACACATTAAAACATACACACATTTTCTGCATCGCATAATTAATTCTGCTATCCAATCGTAAATTGGTCCAATTTTAAAGGCTAGCAACAGTTATTGACCATGATGGGCAAACTAAAACTAAATGTCGCTCCATTTCCTTCCTATTTGTTTTCAGCCCAGGTTGAGCCGCCATGGGCTTCAATGATGCTTTTGCATATAAAAAGTCCTAAACCCATGCCATGAAATGATTTGGCCTGGAATTTAAAGAACAAATTAGGCATTATATTCTCATCTATGCCAGTGCCGTTGTCTTTTACGCTGATACCAATGAACTTGCTGTCATCGTTAATGATATCGCCTTTAATCTCTCTTACCTGCACTTATGGAGATAACCCCATCTCTTTCATCATCTCCAGTGTTGAATTAAGCATTTTATCCCTCAATGCAAAACTGTGAAATGGAATTTATTTACAAGCCTTATATTTAAGCCCAACTTTGAGAATAATTTGACTAGCTCGATATCCTTTGAATGGTTTATTGATGTGACCCATCTGATCCCCTTGTGTTCCCCATTTGTGTATTATTTTAACACTTTTTTGTATGCATCATATAAGTTGTCATAAATTAGTTTTATCCCGCCAATTATGGCGCAAATGTATATGTCGTTAGACTCTAAATCCAGATCAGTTATCGCCTCCTTATTTCTTCCTGGTTTTCCAGTACCACTGTCCTTGCAGATCCCAATCCCTTCTCGATATCATTTATTTTCTTTTTGGATGGTGTTGCATTCCTATAAATTGTATCAAATATATATTGGCCCTGATCTACAACTTCTTTGACGTTACTGTAGATAACTTCTGTTAAGGGGTGTGATTTTTGTAGAACAGTTGTTGCCATGTATTCATTTTCGTTAATTGCTATGCCGCCTTTCATGCCATTCCATGTACCTTAACTAGGTAACTATGTCCAATAGCTTCTTGCAATACTGAATGTTGTCTTTTGTGATTTCTGTTATGCAACGTATCTTGGCGCCTTTGCTTAGGATTTCCCTATAGCCATTTTTATACTCCGGAATGTCCTTTACTATTGAGGGAGCTTTATGATCAAAAGTGATACCCATTTTTTAATTTAACATTTTTCATAACTAATACTCCCCTTGATACCGCATTGTAGCTCCATAAAGTATTTCTGTTCTTTCTTTTGATATGGCGTCGCCATAGGAAGGGGAGTTACTGCGGTTCAAAGATTATAATTGAATGGGTGGATACAATACATATAAATCATTTAATGTGGGCCCAATAAAGGCAAAATATTTCATCAATGTGTTTTGTCGAAGTGCCCAAAAAGAATAGGAGAATTCCCCCTAACCAAAGATGCTGGGTAGGGAAAATATTGTTATTGGGCCATTTCCAGGGTTTGGAATTGGTGCGGGAGGGGAATCGTTGTAGGTAATCGTGCATGTACTTGTTGCACCTGAACTTATGGAGCCTGAGCAACCTTCAGAGTAGATAACAGTGTAGCCAGAGTGGGGGGTAGTTGGGTCTTCAGATACCCTGAAAGGTACATTGTGAATGCTGCTAACAGCATTGCCCTGTTCATTCCCGGAAGAGCAATGTACTCTAGAACTACCGGGACTAGATGTATCAATGCAGCTTGAAAAGTCTGATGCTTGTTTGGTGCCCCCATTATCATTGATGACATGCGTTATGATTTTTACAGTGCCAGCTGGAGGGATGCTTTGAGCGTATATTGACATAGCTGGACTTGATACCAGAAAAAAGAATACCATTGTCATCATAAGAGGCTTGTTTACATAACGAGCGTTTAAAACATGGGGTATGTTCATATGCCATCCCTTGTGAACATGCATTAAATAGCTTATTTAACAAAAGTTTGGGTAAATAAACTGTTATAATCCTATTAAAGGTACATCGGCAATTCTGTTACCCTTTCATTTTTTGCAATGATATTCTAGTTTTATGTTTACTGGTGTGGTGAATGCATCCTAACAAAAAATGCGTACCTTGTTTTATAGAACTCCTTTAGTTGAATGGGGTTTGCGCATAGGGCAAGTTAATCCTTTCTGACGAAATGCCAATCGCCTCAACATTTGAATATAATTCAGATACATTTCAATTTATTTATAATTAGAGTAATCAAGTGATTGTTTATTGGCTTACCTATGCCGCAATATTATCAAATGGCGTAGCCTATATTGATTGCAAACAGCTATGTATGATGAACTGAATTGCTACTAATCTGAATTTCTTATTTTTTATTGACGGTGTTATCCGTATTCTTAAAGGAATGTTTATAGATGCTGTATTTGTCATTTATTTAAATTGAAAAAGCCACATTATGTTTATCTAACCTTATAAGACAGATTGTTTCTATTCTAAAGTATTAATGAGGGTTGGTATTTTGGGCTCTGGAGAGGTAGGCCAAAGATTAGGAGGTGGATTGACACAACTGGGCTACACGGTAAAAATTGGCACACGAGATCCAAAGAAAGAAGAGCTCCTTGAGTGGATTAGCAACCATGGTGGGCAGGAAGGAATAGCATCATCAGGAACTTTTGCAGAATCTTCGTCATTTGGAGATATAATTGTGTTGGCGACTTCTTGGTCTGGTGCTTCCAATGCCATAAGGCTGGCTGATCCAATGAATCTTGAGGGAAAAATCTTAATAGATGTTACCAATCCATTAGATTTTTCCAAGGGTGTCCCGCCGCAACTTGCTCTGGGTCACTCCGATTCTGCCGGTGAAACCATACAGCGCCTAATCCCTAAATCCAAAGTTGTAAAAGCATTTAATACCGTTGGCAGTCCGCATTTTGTTCACCCCGACTTCCCTAACGGAGGGCCACCCACGATGTTTATATGTGGTAACAATGAGGAGTCAAAAAAATTTGTAACAGATAATATTCTTGGCAAATTTGGGTGGGAAACAATTGACATTGGTGGGATTGAGGGATCACGGCTTCTAGAACCTTTGGCGTTTTTGTGGATTACATATTACTTTAGGAATGGAACGGGTGAACACGCTTTTAAACTACTCCAAAAATAAATTATAAGGATAGCCTAGATAAAAGAACAATGCCTATGCATTAGAGTCTTGCATTAAACTATGCTGCAACAAAACCATAATACATTTGGTTAATAATATTCAATAAAGCAAACGAAAGACCATGAGAGTTCGAGTATTTTTCTGTAGGGAACCTGATCCTGAGGTTATCTTTAAAGGCCACAAAGTTAGTAGACAGGCCTTTGATACGATTTATGATTTAGTGTGGGAAAGTGAATTCAAGAATATTCTTAATGTAGGGCGGATATGGATGAAGTTTAGAGACGAGGAAATGCCATTCGGAACCCCACTGAAAGAAAAGAGGAGTCATCACAGGATCTCTCGTGGGGATATCATACAAATAGGCCGTGATTTTTATATGGTGGATTTGGTTGGTGGGAAAAAGGTCGAGGTTATTGATTAAATTTTTGGAAATTTAAGTTATGTTCAGAAATTAAAAAACCGTTTGCCCTTTGATAAAAAGGGAAAGAAAAAAGATTCTTTGTAACTTTTGTTGTATGTGGTACATTAGTTTTTGGGGTCCCTTTAGGTCAGTTGTCGGTTTGTTATCTTAATCAATTATGCAGTATCTTGATTGATAATTTTGAACTCTAAATCTATAGTGAATTTTATACCTGGGTTTTGGTTTGGTGATTTAATGTGATCATTCTTGTTATTTTTTGTCTTATTTTGTGGTATATTTCAGTCTGTCGCTTTAGTTTAACAAAATATCGGTTTTATTGTTAATACAACAAAAACTATTAAAAAACAAGGATATTGTATTGAATCTGTGTGCTGAGGAATTTTACAGATACTCTATTTTGATTTTAGTCAATCTTTCAACAGTTTTCCAAACTATATTATGTAACTTTTATTAAATTAAAGGCATTAGGATAAATGAATAATATTTATATTTGAATCAGCAAGAAAAAAAAACTAAAATAAATATCGATGGTGATAGTGATGCAGATAATGCCGAACTAGAGATTTTAGAACAAGGTGATATTTACTTTTTCTCCAGGCCCAAAAAGAATTCTCAAGAGGCAAAGGGCATAGAGGATGTAAGGCGATTTTTCATGGTTACATCCCCAGAAACAGATAGCAACACCAACAGCAAAAAAAGCGGTAGTAGAAGCAAAGGTGAAGAAAATCAATTCTATAGGTTGTTTGTTATGGGCAAAAAGTCGCTTCCAGAAATCAGAAAGAGTGAAGCCAGATCATCTGAACGCTATTGGGCCAGAGTAGGCGGCATTTTTGAGGACAAAAACGAGCTCACAAACGAGCTGTTTTCAGATGGGTTTCGAAAAGGTGATGCTGCAAGACCTGTTGGAGCAGGCAAATACGTTATTGTGAGACACCAAAATCATGCCGAAATTGGGTACATACTTGAAACACCCGATAGACCAGGGGAATCTCAGCAGGAACTAGGTATTGAAAAAGAGACAAGCTATATAATATCCGTCATTAATCCAAAACAACCATCGCCATCGGGCTATCCCAGTGCAGATGAATCGCCTAACTATCCCGAGGAGGTTTTAAAAGAATTTGATAAAAATGAAAATTTTGTATCATTGACAAAGGATACAAAACTAATAAACTACCAAAATGCCCAAATTATTCTTATTGGGGCAAGAGAAGGGAGGGACACAATAAGCAAGGAATTAGGTTTGGAGATAGGGGCAGAAGGGGAAGGAAAAAAAATCAAGTGATGTGTTCAATAGGCTCAGCATAAGAAAGGGTGAGGTGCCAAAAAGACCATTGATTGAGGGTAAATTAGAACAAGGTATTTCTAAAATTTCTTATTTTGACCTATTGCGCAAAGATAAACAAAATCCTGTTCCCTCGCATTTACAGATTTGTTTTCGAACGCAATGTGCTTTTCAAAGATAACGGCAAAACTCTACAACAATACCCATTCTTAGGACTATTTGACTTTGTGTAGCAGAGTATCTTGACTTTCTTGATTTTTATTTCCTTCAACCGCTGTGGCGTATTTTTTACTAGTGTTTTACAATGACATGGAGTAATGCCAATAGCGGGAGTTTCTTTACCATCTGATTTCAGTGCCAAAGTTTTAGCTAGCGTCATCATTTCTTTTACCCAACCCATTTCAAAATTAATGGATAAAACATAACTTAATTAATTGATTTTAAATGAGAATCCTTTTTGTTGTCCGGATTACCGATTATACCTACAATGGCCTTCTTCCCTATGCCTATTGGTATTTCTTTAGAAACTGTGAATAAGGACTCTGTATCTTCTTTTGATATTTACAGAGTTAATTTATAATAGCCGTTGGTATTTTATTGATAAAGATTCTGATCAGATAATGATGGCTGTAGAGAGGTTTTTCTTATGAAAAGCTTATTTAAGGAAAAAGATCCAAATAACAAAAGTTGGCCTGTAAAGAAAACCGTTTTTACTTGCACTTTAATCATTATTTCCATTTCTTTTGCACTATTCTTTTATTTTCAGCACCAAACAGAAAGTGAGATAAAAGAAAGCATTTTTGAGCAACAACAGAAAAATCAAATGGATAAAACCAAAGCTATTGCTGAAAACGTTGAGTCTACTTTGAACCTGATAATGGCAAAGCTTGAGGGATTGTCCACATCCGAAGTTTTGCAACAAGGCAATTTTCAGTCTGCCGATACGGGTGAAATCCTCAAAGACCGTTTTGAACAAATAAACGACATTACCCCTATAGATAGGCTATTTTTAATTGATAAAAACGGCACATCAAAGGTGAACGCGGCTAAAAAAGACCTTCCACCGTATATTGGGGTCAATTTTCACCATTTCAAGTGGATTAGAGAGTCAAAAGATTCCCTATCTCCTGTGTTTTCTGATACATACACCGGGATGGATGGGAAATACAAAATAGGATTGGCATATCCTGTTGTCGTGAACAGCTCAAATGGAGGGTATGCTGGTTCAATAGTTATGGTGATGTCCGCAAGTGATTTCTTTAAACATTTTGGAAAATATATGACATAAGATCCCCTTACCTTTCAGTTCTAGACAGCAAGGCGGTGCAAATAGTTCACCCATTACCCGAGCTAGTGGGAAAACCCTTTTTTGGTAGTGAGACCCAGGAAATTACTGGCCATGATGAAGAACTCAATAATCATTTAAAAACTGTATTTAAGGAGGGAAAGCCTTCTTCTCTAATCTATAACTTTAAAAATAATGAAAGACTAAACACTGGATATCCCATTATGCTGAATGGGAATCCTCATTATTCACTCTTTGTAATAACCCCAACATCAAATATCTATTCTAAAATTAATGAAATAATCCTTACCGAAAGGTTGGAAATGTTCTCTTTAATAGCTGGGATTGCTGCGGCAATAACGATATTAATCTTGTTTTTAACTAGGTGGAATAACATATTGGATAAAGAGGTAGAATTCAGGACAAAAGAGTTAGAGGAATCAAATATGCAAATATCTTTAGCCAATAAAAAACTAGAGTCAGCCAACATGCAACTTCAAAATAAAGATAAAATGCAAAGGGAGTTCATCAACATAGCAGCCCATGAGCTAAGAACCCCAATACAGCCAATACTTGGACTAGCGGAAATCGTCAAAAATAAAACAAAAGACCGTGAGCAAAAGGATCTGCTTGCCACAGTTATTAAAAACGCAAATAGGCTAAAAAAACTGTCCGAGGATGTTTTAGATGTAACAAAAATCGAAAGCAACACCCTGGACCTGAACAAAGAAAGATTTAACCTTGTCATGTTATTGTTTGATATTATTAAGGAAATTCAAAATAATGCAATCAATAACAAAAAAATAAATTTTGAGTATAATTTTAACAATTCTAAATATGTTATCGTATATGCAGACAAAAACCGAATTTCCCAAGTCGTTTCCAATTTGATAAGCAACTCCATAAAATTCATCCAAAATGATGGCGTTATCTTAATAGGGATTGATAAGATACAAAAAGCAATAAATGATGGCAATGGCCGCAAAATTGCTGTTGTTGAAATCAAAGATACAGGCATTGGCATAGATAAAGAGATAATTGCAAAGTTGTTTACAAAATTCACAACAAAATCCTTTCAGGGCACAGGCTTGGGACTGTACATATCAAAGAACATAATAGAGGCTCATGGCGGCAGAATATGGGCTGAAAACAATAGAGAAGGGAATGGGGCCACATTCTCCTTTTATTTGCCTGTTGAAGATTGATTGTATTTTTATTTCTTGATGTTTTTTAGGGCGATTAAACCTCGAACTTACAATACAAATGAAATAAAAATGATTTGAGGTTTAAGCCACGCCGCTTGGTGGTTTGTGTTCTGAATGTTCCAATTTTATGTGCTCTTCCTTTTCATCATTAGTACTAAAGGTAATTCCACATTGCTCGCATGTGAACCGCGTAGATTTTGTTTCGGACGAGTTTGGTTTAGACATATTCTAATACATTATGTATAAAGGATATTATAGATATAAGGAATTATAATACTTGAATAACGCTGAAAACACAAAAAAAATAAATAAATAAATACAAATGAGTGATCCAACACGCCAATAATTTATTAAAGACACAAAACCTCTCAATCAAAAAAATGGACTGCTTTTTCATCTTGATCATAACTTCTATATTATAATTACTAATAAAAAAAATGGTGTCAGCTCTTTTTCTTGACAGAAAGCATGCAGCACAAGAACTGGTGAAGGAACTAAATGATGTCATCATCAATATCAATAATGTTGAGCTCGTTGTTTTGGCAGTTCCAAGAGGGGGAGTTATCATAGGAGATGTTGTTGCATCTCATTTCCATTGTGACCTTGACTTAGTAGTTTCACGCAAACTCGGAGCGGAATTTAACCCTGAACTTGCAATTGGAGCTATAATGCCGGATGATAGTTATTTCATAAATGAACGGATTACTAATATTGTGCCTGTCTCCCAAAGTTATGTTGATAGTCAGATACGGCGGGAAAAAAGGGAAATTGAGCGGAGATTAATCGAATTCAGGGGAAGCAAAATCTATAGCAACAAACTGCATGATAAGGTTATAATACTTGTAGATGATGGGATAGCGACCGGAGCGACAATTATAGCTGCTTCACAATGGATAAAGAAAAAACATCTTTGCAAAAAACTCTATATTGCGGTACCTGTTGCACCTGCCAGGGATGACACTATCGAAAAACTCAAAGAGATAGCAGATAAGGTTATTATCCTTCACATACTCGATAATTTTTCTACTGTTGGTCAATTTTATGATAATTTTAGTCAGGTGAGTGACCAGGATGTCAAATCAATAATGAAAAGATATGGCTATAACACCCAGTAAAGAAATTTCTTTGACTAAACTCAAATAAACCATCCTAATAGTATTGTAAATTATATTTACAAACCCTCAAGTCGCTTTAAACTTTTATCTGTGCATTCCCTTTGATCGTATATGATGATGCATTGTGCTACATCCATTTACTTTTGGTTTTGCCACTGACTCTTCTTTGCCAAGGTCCCGATAACATTTGACAATGCAAATCATAACAACACAAAAGCCTTTATGCAGTTGTATTAATGCAATAAGTGTATTTTTGCATGCTATATATTCCTAAATACAGTGTACCAATTTTTAAAACTCAAATTGCGGTGATAATGCGTTTAAGGTTTCTTTTGCACTCTAATTTAAAATTAGACCCGGTATTTTAGAAAAGTTTATCTAATGAACTTGTTTATAACCCGCGAAATCAAAATCCATTGTTTTTTTATGCTTGATAAATGAGAGTTTACTAATGGGATTTATAATCTGGTTAGCTTAATTTCACCGTTGATGCAAAGCTGTTGCAATACCCATCAATTATAGTTAATCTTTCAACAATGTTTGGATCCATATGCATATGTTTTTTTTGCATAAGCAGATGTTAAAAGACAGCTTGATCAGTTATTTCTGATTTATATATCGCATTCATTTTTAACTTATAGTTGAAAGCAAACTTTGTTTATTCTGATTTGAATCCCTGTGGTGGCGGCGAGCGATTGACGCTTTTAACAATGCAGGCCGTTTTAGATTTGGGCTTTGATATCGACCTTACTACACTTGATACACCCGATATCACAAAGCTAGAAAATGCTTATGGTAAAGACATTGCTTCTGCCATCAAAAGCGTAAAAAAAATCAATGTTTTGCGGATGTTCGATGAACAAAGTATCCGAAACAATATTGAGAAAAACAATTATGATTTAATAATAAATACCCATGGCGACATAGATCCCTACTATAGTGAATGTTTATCAAAAAAAAATGCCATCACTTATTGTCATTTCCCATCTGCAAAGTCCTATATACAATCTGAGGATAAAATCTATCTTGAAAGGCACCTTAAAATAAACAGGACTTCACTCCCTCCCTCTAATGATGCTGTATCAAAGAAACAAAATTCCAACATTAATGTTGGTGATAGTTTTAACCTTCCAAAATATCTTAGATGGCTAAAGGACATATACGATAACATGATGAAAAATTCCACCTTACTTACTAATTCCGAATTTAGCCGAAGAGCAATCTCTGAGGCGTATGGCATAAATCATATTATTGTGCTTAGCCCGCCTGTTGATATAGAAACCTTTCGTAATTCTGTGTTATTTTCTTCATCAACAAATGGTAATGGTGATGATAAAAGAGATGATCTCATTGTAGTGGTTTCCAGAATAGATTCATCTAAAAGGGTTGAAAATGCAATCAAGTTTGCAAAATTGCTGAAAGAAAATGATATTGGCAAAGGAATGATAATTGCGGGGAACCTTGACCCTTATAACTATGATTATTACCTTTACCTAAAGCGAATGATTTTTGACTTTGGTTTGATTGATTATGTTAAGTTTGAAATCGATGCCAGCTTCGATAAGCTCCTGTCAATTTTGAAAAAGAGTAAAGTGTACTTTCATCCAAGGTCGGGAGAGCACTTTGGGATGTCAATAGTGGAAGCAATGAGTGCTGGGTTGATTCCTATTGTATCTGATGTGGGGGGCCAAACCGAATTTGTTCCTTCTAAATACCATTTCCGTACTCTGGAGCAAGCAACCCAAATTGCATCATCTGCCTTTGATGTGTCCTATTCTGAACGTATTAAAATAAGCAATTCTGTGAGCAAGTTCTCAATACCAAATTATATAACAAACTTTCAGAGAATAGTCAATGATGTTATTGTGAAATAATTTCAATAACCGGATTTATTTTCTTTTCTATTGTTTTTATTCGAATCGATAAATTTTGATTTTGTTTTTGGGGTGATGTAATCACAATGTACGTTATGATGATAACAATAATGAATAACTTTTTTTATTGCTTTATGATTTGTCAATCAAACAAAAGATCAAAACATGGCATTGCTATCCGTAGTAAAGAATCGTATTGTTTTGGCACTGCTTTTAGTTTCGCTTTGCTTTTCTTTCACTGGTTTTATACGTCTTTCTAAAAAACAATGGCATGAAACTCTTGATTGCCTCTTCTTTTTTCACAAAATTCTTTTGTTTTCAAAAACCCAAACTGTTATGACAATTGGGTTAATAAAATGTTGCACAAGAAGCAGAAGATGATAATTTTTTAACATGGTTGTTTTTGCAATCTAAATATCCTGACTATAGTATTGATTAAATGCGAAAAAAAAGATAGAAAACAAAAATGACCTATATTTTAACTTGTTATCTTTATTTGAATGGATTTATTTTTTCTATGGTTTCGTCAAGGTCGGTTTTCTGCTCCATTTCACTGGTATTAGCGGTATCATTCCCTGATTTGACCTTTATCTCATTTATGTTTGCACCCATTAATTCTGCTCCTGTAATGTCTGCTCCTGTGATGTTTACGCCAGTCATTTTGCCTTCAGTTACTTTGGCATCAGTTACCTCGCCATTGGTCATAATGCCGTTTGATATGGCTGCTGAATTTATTTTGCCCCCTTCTATTTGGGCAACTGATGGCTTACTTCCATTTTGTATCACTGAAGTACCATTTTGAGATGTGATTATATCGGCGTTGTTTATTGTAGCGTCTGTGATGTTCACACCAACTAGCTCGCCACCATTTACTGTATTGTTTTGTACTTGACCATTGGTTAGGTTTGCGGCTGTAATGTCTCCTTGGACTACGGACCCCTTTGTTATCTGTCCGGTAGTTACCTGTGCAGAAGCCACACCAGGTGAAGCAAATCCTACTAATACTAATTCGAATAAAACTGCAGCAATTATAACAAAAGTTATTGGTAAATTCTCTTTGTGATTTCTTGTACCCATAATATTTTTTTAACGGAATATGTTATTTAAAAGTTTAAAATATCTTTATGGATCATTTGGCTTGGCAATAGTTCCTTCCATTGTCATAATTGACTTTGGATTAGTTTCGCTATTTAATTTGTATCAATTAGTCGACTCTCAAATAACTTTAGTTCTATGCATCAAGTCATGTGAATCAGATTTCGCATCGTTTTATTTTGTTTGTTGTATACGCTTCTTTAGTATAACCTTGCGGTCTTCATTATGGTGTTACTAAACAGCGATAAGTCTCCATTAAGTCTTGTCCTTTGATGATTTAAGATGGAATTTTGTTTTCAGGTAACGCAATTAATCAAGTACAATATCAAAATAACTATTTAGCGATATTTCCTTTATCGACCAACACAATGAAATCAACTTTACATTTATATTCCTACATAAAAGATCTACTTTCATACTTTGGTTAACTTGTCATTGATCCGCAACAGGGTTGACGAAAGTTATACCTGTGCGGCATATACAATTGCTAATTTTTATTTCAAAAATACAAAATAGGGTTTTCGGTATGACTTGAAAAAAGGCGCATGTTTTCTTCTTTTTTTATTTGGATGTGTCTAACAAAATAAAAATGATACGTTACTGGGGATATTTCTTTTTTTGATTTTGCTTATTCTACCGAAATTGCTTTTGAAAAACAGTGTAGGGATAAAAGGTGTGTTTGCTATTGAAAGTTTATTGCCTAAATGAATGTTTATGTTGTTTAAATAACACTATAATGTATACATTCACTAGAGATCAAATTCTTAAATGAAATAATGTTCTAATGCCCAATTATTTTTAGTATTTGGGTAATGATGCTGTTATGATCGGCTTCAACCTCCATGCTTATTAGTAGAAGGTAATCCTCATTTAATGGTAGGGTTGCCCGCTTAATCTTTTCATATTCTGCCATCGCATATTTTGGCCTGCCTGTTTTAGGTGAGAGTGCATCGCGTAGTCCCCATCTTCCTATTGCTAACTGAACTGATTTTCTAGTTTCATCAGGGGTCAGATGACTTGTTAATCCTTCCCTCATTCCACCGTATATGATCTCACCAGTATCATCGCATATAGCAGCAAAACGAATCTTCGGATCTAGATCAATAATATCTTTGCAGACTTTATCATAATCCATGTTTCGCACTTTATTAATGTCAAGGGATTCTATTAAACATTTAAAATAACGTTATTACTTGTTATATTGAATTGACCGTGATAAAATGTTTTTCCCCCTATGATGTGGACGGTAACCCCTCGATTATTGAAAGAACAGCTAATTTAAAAAAATCTTGTTATTGAGTCAAGTTCCAAAAACAAATTCTCTCACAAATTATAACAATATCATTTGTCTATCTTTTGGAATTTTCTTTTATCACTGAAGCTTTAAAGACAGGTTATTTTCTTCCTTGTTCTACCTAAAAGACAGGCAGTTTTTTTCTATATGATATATTAGGTGTGCCAAAAGAATATTTTTTGATATGGGATTGTATTTTTTAATGCATATTTTACATCGGCATAGATCTGGAACTTTTCAGTGTGTGAGGGTTAGACCCATGTACAAAAAATAAAACCCTTCACAAAATATCATTTAACAAAACAAACGATGGTACACCATTACCAATTATTTTTTTTAAAATCTTGCCCATCTAATACTATCATTGTCAGTGTAGAGCGAACTTTGTCAATGTGCTTTAGGTTCGTTTTGATTATTTTTCTCAATTTAAACATATCATCTGATGAAACCCTAACAATAATGTCGTAGACCCCTATAATATGAGTCACCTCTACTACTTCTGGAACCTGTTTTATTTTCTTTATAATTTCGCCTTCAGCACCTAAATCGCAGTTTAATAATACATAGGCAGTTGGCATGAGGACTTTAGTTGGAATAAATTATTAAACTTTTTGCAATCTTTATTATTTTTTTTATTTGTGTCAAGTAATTTACAACATATATAATGAAATAATAAACTTTTTTAAAAAATATATATCAAGTATAATAATATACTAAATTAGAAAAAAGAACAAAAAATATTCTGTTATTGTTTTGCTGTTGTTGTGTTTGAGTATGTTGTAGTGTTAACTCCGGTTGTGTTGCTGCTGTTTTGGCTCTTTTGGTTATTTGAGTTAGCTTCTGAGAGTGCTGATGCTATTTGCCTTGAGTTTTGCTCAAAGGTTGTTGCTGTATTAACAGTTAGATTTGATAGATGTTTTGTGTTGTCTTTTGCCTGCTGTAGTGTTGACTTCATGGAGTCAAGGTTTGAGAAGATCATGTTGTTTGTAAGTCTTATTGCTGAAACTGCGTTGTCTGCAAAGCTGCTGACAAACTTGGTGTATGCCTTTGTCATGGAGTATGGGGAAGCAAAGCTTGTGACCAAGCTGTTGTAGCTTTCGCTGTATGGCCTCCATGCTGACTGGAGTGAACTGATAACCGCCTTTTGAGACTCGATATACTCCTCTGAGATCTCTTTGGCTGTTTGCAGTGATTGCTCTTGGTAGGTGTTGACAATGTTGTTGTAGCGTGGGATTTGGTTTCTTGACTCCTCTATTGACCTGTTGATGTTGTCCTTGGTTTGGTTAAGTGACATGCTTATTGATTCACTCAAACCATTAGAGTTTTGGCTGTTGCTTGTTGATGTTGTAGTTGAATTATCAGTATTAAATGTCATCACCATCTATTAGTTAGCCTCATAAATAAACAAAGACATTGTAGGGTATTTAGAACCATATGAAACCATTATAAGATTGAGCGATTTACGACAAATTCCAAAAAAAATATTTCACCTTCTTCTCACTACGCTTATTATAAAAATATATAGAAAATCAACGTATTTGATTCTGTGAATAACCAATCAAAAAAATACAGGATAACCTGCCTTATGTGCAATGAAGAAATTGGATACCTTAGTAACACCGACTTTGCTGAAGAGCATATAGTTACTAACCCTGGCCACTTGGAATACCGAGTAGTTGTAGAAATGTCAACATCCTAGTAAACCATCATTATAACTAATATTAATAACAGTTACCAAAAAACGCATAATTGTTTATTGTTGTCAAATCCCATAGTGGAGTAACTTCAATAATTTGTAAAGAAACCAAATTAACGGATTATTCGTCTGTATGATGATCTATCTTCAATTGTTGGATCTGGATATTGAATTTTTGTTCTTTGTTTTATTGCACCATTTTTACTGTATGTTGAAATGAGTCGAGTTTCAACCTTGCAAAACAAGAAAAAGATTTAGACTATGTACTGCTCAATAGTGCTATTTCCGCTTTTAAAAATAAAGGTCATTTGAGCCTAACGTTGATTTAATGTTTTGGTTATCTTTATTCTTGCTTGTTAAATGGCGAGTATG
Organism: Candidatus Nitrosocosmicus sp.; assembly: GCA_037720485.1. Lineage (GTDB taxonomy): Archaea > Thermoproteota > Nitrososphaeria > Nitrososphaerales > Nitrososphaeraceae > Nitrosocosmicus. The sequence continues at coordinate 4,512 of JBBJMN010000014.1, read as the reverse complement.
TAAGAAAAAAAACGCAGGATGAGGTGATAGGCCCATTATTTTATCTGGTTTTACTTTCAATATAATTCTCTTGTTTGTTGGTTTTTTATAATAATACTTTCCAAATCCCAGGTATTTTTGGGCAAGTTTGCGAAGATGTTCATCAGCCCCCGCAGTGGTCTGTTCTATGACCTTCCCCTTGATTGATACCATGTTATATGGATTGTATTGCGCCACTATTGAAATTGCAATCCCAGGGTCTTTATCAATGTGTCTCTTTTTTGCGGATGTTTCCGATGTGTTCATCAAAATATTCTTATCCTCATAAATATCTGACCATACCGGTGTTATGTGTGGTGATCCATCGTCTGACAAAGTAGACACAAAAGCCAGATTTCGGCCTTTAAATAATTTTGATATGTCGTCAATAGATAAAATATTTGATTCCGTTGAAGTTTTACGCCCCATTATCAGTGCCTGTTGCCAAGTCATTCACTTCTGGTATTTCATCCACTATCTCCACATGGTCGATAATATTCCTTTTATATTCATCATCCATCATAAGGAAAAAGATAGGTGAAGATTTATTTGAGACATACATATTTTCAGCAGAGGGTTGGCTGCAGAAGAATTATCATTTGAGCTCAGAATATGCTGCGAATTCCTTGTATTTAATATCACAAGTTACCTCCTACAAACATGGTAAGCAATTTCGTACCTCATGCTGTGTGATTTTACTTTAAATCGAATCCAATGCCAATACCGTGACCAAAGACAAGTTGCTCCGTGTTTGTTCTATATTCCATTTTTTTTATATACCTTATTTTCTTGGAACTCGATTAACAGAACCCACATTGAAGCGGACCAGGGGGTCAAAGTTCTTTTTGGTAATTCTGGCGGACTTCATGACAATGTCCCTTTTTGAACAAATGTTTTGAATTCCGTATCGAAATGCGCCTTGACGGTGAATACCGTTTACTATTATTTTGTTATTTTAAAAGGAAGGAAACTCTGCATCTCAAACCCGGAATCACATCCCTTTTAACCTTCTTAATGTGTATTTCACTGCAGGTCTTGCTTAGCAATAGATAAAGTGTAATTTCAAAACATACACAAACTCAAAAGTATTATTTAACGGTTGAATAAATCGAAAGAAATCCCAAATCAATAAGGAGTACCTTGAGACCTTTGATTTGCTAGTGCTTTTATGTACCATTCAAACTCGTCAAGAAATTCATCAACTCTTTTATCATAAGCCTCATCAATTAGGATTCCATTTTCATCAATAACTTTGTGTACTCTTGGTATTGCTAATGATGAAGGTATTGATGGTGCTCCCAGCTCTGCGAATATCAATCTAAGCTGCTGTGACGCATTTATACCACCAAACATCCCGGGAGAATAGGAAACAATTGCAGAAGGTTTGAAATAATACTCCTCTAAAAAGTAGTCCAAGGTATTTTTCAACGCACTTGATGTGCTGCGGTTATACTCCGGTGTTACCGGTACATATCCTTCAGCATCTTTGATTTTGTTTCTTAAATCCTTTAATTTTTCAGGAGGATTGTCCATTTCTTTATGCATTCTATCAAGTAGTGGCAAGTCTAGTTCCATTGGATCAATAAAGAAAACGTTGTGATTCCTTGCCCTTAATTTTCTCTCAATCCACCTAGCTACTCTAATACCCATTCTGTCTCTTCTCACGGAGCCAACAAAAACCGCAATAATCGCCAACAGAATCAAATGAACGCATTATTATTAAAGTAGTTATATTTTAGTAAGCACAAACAACTTATAATGCCGTTAGACAACAATCCATACCTTCTAGGATTTACATGCAATAGAATAACAATTTAATATGAAAAAATCATTGAAATAAAGAGTCAAAAAAAGATTTTCGAATCTCACATGTTAAACCTATTTCCTGATGGAAAATAAACATGTTTGTGATGCTGTAGTTTCCCAATTGGATTCTCAAATGCCATCGATACAAATCAATGATTGGAAATGTGTCAATCTTGATACAGGCCTCCCTTACAAGATTTAAGGGCTAAAGCGAAAATGATGGCGATTTCAATCATTTCAGGGTTCGGCGAGCCAAATCTTTTGTTTGCCTTTCATAAAAACGTTTGATGACTTTGTAGAAAAAAAAGAGTATGCATATGTTTCTGAAATTCTATCCGAATGTTCAAACCTCCGGGATTGACAGGGAAAGAGGGTTTCGTATCCATTAATTTATTTTTTTGTAAATGGATTCATTATTCTCTTATGCCATAATACTGAACATTCTAAAATCTAAAAGTCATATTACTTGATAATGGGGAGCAAAGGCGGTCTCAGGCATATCCCACTCTTTTTGTCACAGTCTTTATGCCACAAAGAATTAATTAACATCCTGCATCTTTAGAGGTGAAGAATTATCATCAAATCCTGATGAGGAGTTATTATATCGGAAGGCAAACCTAAGAATTACTTTTATGCCATATAAATGGTAAAACTCCTATTACAAATAGAATACCGGATGGTAACGTTACAAATATTGTGGTGTGAAAAACGGGAAAAAATGCCATATGGTAAATAATAAATTCACCCTGTTGCCACCGCAAGCCTTACCAATTAAAATATATTAATGACTGTGCTGTATAATTAGACAATTGCAGAATAAAAGAAAAACTGCAAAATCACACAGGTATAGGATTTTGTTGGTGGATGACGATCCCGATATTACATTTTCGTTCAAAATCGGATTGGAGGATAACGACTTTGCAGTTGATGCCTTTAACGATCCCCTACTGGCGCTATCGTCTTTTAAGGCCGGATTTTATAACATGGCAATCTTTGACATAAAGATGCCAAAAATGAATGGATTTGAACTGAGTGGCGAAATAAGGAAATTAGATGATAAGGTCAGAATCTCTTTTATTAGTGCATTTGATATTTACAAAGATAATTTGAAGGCAGAAGCACCAACACTATTTGAGGAAAAACCTCTTATTATGAGAAAACCCATATCAATAGATGATTTTGTATTGAGAATCAAAGAAAACCTAGGGTAGACGCACAAAAAAAGATGGCCAATGTATTTTGGTAGTGCAATGAATCCCAAATTGCGTTTTAATTGACTTTGAAAATAAAAAATTGAATAAATCTATTTTAATAATGCATGATATAGGAGGGAAACTGCTTTAGTTATGGACATCACAATCAAGGCAAATTCTCAAAACAAATGAAAGTGACGTCTTTTGTGATATTGGCATTTTAAAAATTGTGGGAAGTATGTTCTCATTATAGGAATAACACAAAAGGAGGATATGTATCCGTTTCGATTAATAGTGATATAACACCAGGATATTTTTGATATTTTTATTAATTGACAAGGAGTTTTGCTCTATTGGACTTAATCTAATACTTTTATCCCAATTAGATCAAAAATGCCTGTAGTTTTGCATATTGATTGGAACGAATATTCCATAAATGAAGACTAATGGTCTGCCAGATTACCTTCAGAATTCCTGCGCTATTGCAACCCCACCCTAGTAAAGTGTTTGATTATAAATACCTGCTATCATAATATGTTGGCATGTATTCCTTATTGAATAGCAAAAAGAAACCTGTAAAAAGCGTAAAAGATCAAGTAGGGTTTCACATCGCCAAATCTCGTAACCAAAGTATAGTATCCTGGTAATTTTTGGATACCTCCATCTTGAATTCCACTGATTCACAAGAAACGATTTGGTATAGGTGAATCTAGATGTGGGTACAACAAAAGAAAGTATTAGTGGTTATGATTTTGATCATTCATTACAAATTTATCTGGATAACATTGACTTTCAATAGTTGATTTGAATTTTACCTGTTTAAATAATGACTGATTCAAAGGAATTAAAAATAAATAAAGTTAGCCGGTAATATTTATGCATACCACATAAGACGTTATTACTATATTACCTCCCTCCACATTTGTTATCCTTCTTTTTTTTGGAAATTTGGGTAACTCTCAATTTCACGATTTCTCACCTTTCTTCATCATCTGGTCCGGTTATGCTATGACCTCCACTTATAGGGATATCGTTATCATTGCATTTTGCAAAGGTTGAAACAGCTGAATCAACTGATGGGGATACTTCAGGTCCATTATTGATATATACATCGCTTGTAAGGATTCTTGCATCTGTGCTGTTAGGAGAAATATAATTATTATTGCAACATACGGTTAATTATGCCATTTGATCCAAGTTTTTAAAATTAAATAATTATGTAAAATAAGTTTGTTTAAATCCATTATTGTCTGCAGCACAAATTATACTCTGTGAATCAGAAAAATATTAAATGCGGGAAAAGATACTCTGTCAGCATCCTGATTTCTTAATCCATGCTTTATTAATTGTTGTCTCCGTCGCTGCTGTCTCCGTCGCTGCTGTCTCCGTCGCTGCTGTCTCCGTCGCTGCTGTCTCCGTCGCTGCTGTCTCCGTCGCTGCTGTCTCCGTCGCTGCTGTCTCCGTCGCTGCTGTCTCCGTCGCTGCTGTCTCCGTC
>JBBJMN010000080.1:0-10333 GCA_037720485.1 Candidatus Nitrosocosmicus sp. | reverse complement strand
GAGCCTAGTCTTTTGATTCAATGGTCTTTGGGGATATATGTAAAAGACCGCGGGCCTAGAAAAAGGTTCATTATTGAAGTGGACCGGGTGGGATTTGAACCCACGACCACCTACGTATCCTCTGCAAATATGCATGCAAGGCAGGTATTCTACCAGTCTAAACTACCGGCCCATTTAATTTATCATTTCAAACATGTTGTTTTGTTATATTTTATTGTTGTTATGCTGATTCTTGCAATACATATAACCTATATATTGTAAATATATTATGTAGTACAAGTAACAAAATACATATGACAAAACAATATTTTAATCAAGATGTCTTATGCGAAACGGAATGGGTTAATAATAACCTTGATAATCCTGCCGTTAAAATACTGGAAGTTGATTATGATGTTGAGAATTCGTACAAAGAAGGCCATATCCCTGGTGCATATATGGTCTGGTGGAAAAAAGATATTAATGATTTGTATGCCCGCGACATAATTAACAAAACTCAGTTTGAAAACTTGATGTCCCGTATGGGGGTATTGCCTGAAACAGAACTAATATTATATGGAGATTTCAATAATTGGTTTGCTGCATTTGCTTTTTGGGTTTTCAAATATTTTGGTCATAAAAAAATAAGAATAATGGATGGTGGAAGAAAAAAATGGGAACAAGAAAATCGACCCTACACTAAAGAAGAACCATTATCAACACCTAAGAAATATGTTGCAGCAGCTCCTGATGAAGGGATAAGAGCTTATTTAGATGATGTTAAACGTTCATTTAATAGAGTTGAGGTTGGCCTAGTAGATGTTCGCTCTCTGAAAGAATTTAATGGTGAGATAACTGCACCACCTGAATATCCTGCAGAGCATGCTCAGAGAGGCGGACACATACCTGGGGCAAAAAATATTCCTTGGATTCAAGCCCTAGATGAAGATGGTACCTTTAAAACGGCTGAAGAGTTAAAGTCATTATATTCTAATCTTGGTATTACTCCCGACAAACATATTATATGTTATTGCAGGATTGGAGAGCGTTCTTCCCATACATGGTTTGTGTTAAAATATCTTTTAGGATATCCGTCTGTTCAAAATTACGATGGATCTTGGACGGAGTGGGGCAACATGATTGGAAACCCTATAGAAAAATAATTTGAGTGCTTAAATCCATGAACTCATTTGATTCACAACAAAACCCATCCTCCTCCTCGTTGTCTTTGATTAAAAAAGGCAAGTTTTATCATATCTATGATGATTGCAAAGATTGGGTTTTGGAGGATAAAACAAAACGTGGTCTAGAAGTTAAAGAAAAAACGTATGATTCCGACAAAGATATTTTATCCGAGAAAGGGATGATTTACGATATGGACGGTAAAGGCATTAAAGTTAACATTAGGTGGCATTACCCTAAGGATAAACATTCTATTGAGGAGGTTGAAAAAAATGCACAAACTATGGAGCGACGTTATCTTGAACTTAGAGAAATAACTTGCCCTAGTGATTAACTTGAAAAATCATTTGTTCCAGTTTGCTTTTATTGAGGCCATTTAACATTAACATCTCAGATAATAAAACAACATTTACTATCATTTTCGGAATGATTTTATAGTTTATAGGCTTGAATAAAACACCATATTAAAATCTCAATAAAACTTGATAAAAGTTTGCATGTAATCTGCATTATTTTTGGTTACTTGTATATAATAATATGATGGGGTTTTATTTGATTTTTTGAATGACCTATATTGTCAATACCTTATAAATGGACAAACCTGATTGCTTTAGTTTATAAATACATTTTAATACAATGGGTGAAAAATATTGTTATTAATGTCCCTATTGCTTTCTGATAGAGTTTGGGTGATGCTTTCTGAAGTTGTGAAAAGGGGTGTATATCCAACTCATGGCTCAATGCTGGGAATCTTTAGACTTCCTGTTGATGTTACAGGACAATCTGAAATTAATGGTATTATGAACGATTTAAAAAACTCCGGTTTCATCGTGGATACTTTCGCAGATAGAATTCTTGTTACACATAAATGGGCTGAAAAAGGATTTGATATATATACCAACAAAGAACAAACAGCCAACTTAGAAATCACTGTTGAAATAGTAACCGGTGAGGTTTTGGATATTATTTACCAGATTAAACCTTTGGAGAATTTTGGTGATTTTTATTGGGTAAAGAATTATAGATATAAGGCAGATTATTTTGCTAAAGTTATTATTGATACTGTTATTCAAAATACTAAGATAGGACAAAAATTACTGGTATATTACCAAAAAATTCAAAAACTCCCTAAAGATGATGCCATCAAAAAACTAAACGAAATAACGCCTCTCGCAAACGCCATAAAGAAACTGAAAGACATGGGTAAACAAGCACCTGTACCTAGTCCATCATCTCCCAAGATTGATAAACCTTCATCGGATAATGCATTGAAAAATGTTCCCGCTTCACCATCCACTGCTCCCAATCCCTCAATTCCACAACCAGGGACAGATGTGATTGCACCAACAGTAACTGCACCGGCGGCGGCAAGAGGCGGACAGGGCAACACCACAGTTTCCCTGACAGGCACAGGCACAAACCATTCAGCGGCAGACGGGCCGATTGACATGGGATTTAAATCAAAAAGGCAACCCGTTGGAAAGTTCCAAGGGATACAGGTATGGGGCCCATACGATCCCCCGGGACAATTGGGGATATGGGGTACTGACGTTTGTGTTGATTTTGATATTTGCATATCCGACGGGGCCTGTATTGACGCCTGCCCTGTAAATGTTTATGAATGGTTGGATACTCCAGGCCATCCGGCATCGGAGAAAAAACCTTTCATGGTAAGGGAAAAAGACTGCATATTTTGTTTGGCCTGTGAAAATGTTTGCCCCCCACAGGCAATAAAGATATTTGTTAAATAGCATCCTCAATAAATGATGTACTGAATTGCAAATTTTTTTATATCCCTGTTTGGATAGACTTTTAATTTTTAACTGGGTTAAATTTCTAAAGTAGAATAATTGACAATATTCAAAGAAAAGTTTTCATTAACCAAACCTATTAGACTAGGAATAGTCGGCGGTGGGCAACTTGGCAAAATGTTGGCTCTGGAAGCTAAACGTATGCATATGACCGTGATTGTGTTAGATCCTACACATGATTGCCCTGCATCGGTTATTGCAGATAAGGTAATAGTTGGCAATTTTTCAGATGAGCAAAAGATTTACGATCTCTCAAAAGATGTAGATATCATCACATATGAAATAGAACTTGCAAACACTACTGCTCTCAATAGGTTAGTTAAAGATGGATTCCCTGTTCAACCCTCGCCATCAACATTACATATAATTCAGAACAAATATCGCCAAAAAAAATTTTTAAAAGAAAACGGCATTAATGTACCTAAATTTGATATAATAACCTCTGAAAGTCATTTGCGGAACATTTGTCTGGAGTATGGATTGCCTATAATGCTAAAAGCTTGTGAAGACTCTTATGATGGCCGAGGAAATTTCTTGATTAAGAACGAGGATCAAATAACATCAGCATTTTCACACTTCAAAGGCAAACAGTGCATGGTCGAGGAATTTATTGACTTTAAAAAAGAGATTTCAATCATGGTAGCGAGAAATCCCTCTGGCGAGGTATCTGCGTTTCCTATTTGCGAAAATATCCATAAAGAGAATATATTGGATTTAACCATAGTGCCAGCGAGAATTACCAAAGAAGTAGAAACAAAGGCAAATGATCTTGCAATCAAGACAATCAAGTCGTTGAAAGGGTCTGGAATTTTTGGAATTGAGATGTTTGTAGATTCAAATGATGGTGTCCTTATCAATGAGATAGCTCCAAGACCCCATAATTCAGGACATTATACTATAGAGGCCTGCTCCATCTCCCAATTCGAACAACACATTAGGGCAATATTGGACTATCCGTTGCCAAAACCATTCCTACTTTCCAATGCAGTTATGATCAATCTTCTTGGACCGGATAAAATAAAGGGAGAGTACGAAATATGCGGAATCGACAAACTATTTTCTTTAGATGGCATAAAAATGCATATCTATGGTAAAAGGTTAACAAATCGTAATCGAAAATTGGGTCATATAACCGCCCTTCTCAAAAACAATAATCCCCTGGAAGTTTCAGATAAAATCAAACAGGTTATTGAGATAAAGGAAGCCAAATCTTGAGTAATAAAAAATATTTTAAACCGTTTAACATGTGTATATATACAATTAGATGAAATAGTGGTTATAACCCAAAAAAGCACCAAAAAAACAACTAACGGGGAAAAAAATTCTGCCCTTAATTCGGTTGATGAAAAAAAACAACAAGTAAATCTACCAGTTGTTAGCATTATCATGGGCAGCGATTCGGACCTTGACATCATGAGGGAAGCGTCACAAATCCTAAATGAGTTTGATGTACAGCACGAAATCAAAATCATATCGGCACACCGAACTCCAACACTTATGTATGATTTTGCTCAAAACGCCGGATTAAGGGGCATAAAGGTAATAATTGCGGGAGCAGGTGGATCGGCACATCTACCAGGCATGGTTGCCTCATTGACCCAATTACCCGTGATAGGGGTTCCAATCAGATCGTTGTCTTCGATAAACGGAATGGATTCTCTTCTATCTATCGTACAAATGCCACCCGGAGTACCCGTTGCAACTATGGCCATTAATGGTGCAAAAAATGCGGGTATTTTTGCCTGCTCTATCTTGGCAACCAATTCAAAAGAGCTATCGTTAAAAATAATACAGTATAAAAAACAATTGAGAGAAAACGTCACGTTAAAAAACGAAAAGCTAAAAGATGCCATATTAGGCATCAAATAAAGATACTATTGTGTAAATAAATACAAATAATTAAATGTATTTTTCAAATTGTCAAAAAAATAAATAAACAGTTGTTGTTTTGTTATTTCAGTAAATATTGAATAAAGAAATAGCGATAGTTGGCTGCGGCGTTATTGGAAGTGAATTGGCTCAAAATATAGACAAGAACAAAATTCCTAATTGTTCGTTGTCTGTAATTTTCGATATCGATAAGAACAAGTTGAAGGCAGTTTTTGACAAGTTAACAAATAAACCCACTGTTTTCAGCAATTTCAAAGATTTTATGGGATCTCCGCAATTTAAAAAAATTGATTTAGTTATCGAGGCTGCTTCAATAACTGCGGCTTCACTCTATGGGATTGATGTTCTTAAGGGGGGAAAGGATTTGATGATAATGAGCGTAGGTGTTTTTTCAGACTGTGATTTCTATAGGGAGGTTATACGCCTTATCAAAATGAAATCCGGCAATGTGTTTCTACCTTCAGGGGCAATAGGTGGGATAGACCTAATTAGAAGCATAAAAAACCATATCGATTCAATTACTTTGACAACAACCAAGAATAACAAATCGTTGAAAGGGGCACCTTTTTTTACAAATTTTAAAATAAATGTGGATGAAATATCAAAAAAACAAGTTATTTTTGAGGGCAATGCGGAAGATGCAATAAAACAATTTCCTTCTAATGTCAATGTGTCTGCTTTAATAAGTCTAGCTGGAATAGGGTTTAAACAGACTAATGTAAAGATGGTGGTAGATCCAGAGGTAACAAACAATATCCATGAGATAGGCGTAAAATGGAAATTAGGGGAGTTTGCAATCAAAATTAGCAATAGGCCAAGTCCCGAAAACCCCAAGACAAGTTATTTGGCAATCTTGTCTGCATTGGAGTGCTTGAGGTCTATTTGCTCACCTGATATAAAGATCGGATCTTAGGCGCCCGCCTTATTTCACAATAAATAGGGATGTATATCCACGGCTTTCCATTGAAACATTATTTTCAACTTCCTCCGCTTTTATTGTAATGGATATGACATCTGTTGTGTCAAATTTCTTCGGTTTTACCAATATAAAATCATCAAGCAAATCTGAGGGTTCAAAGCATGTGTTGCTGTAATTAAACTCAACAGGGTTGCTTGAGCTGATCAAGAAAACCTGATCCTTGTCATAATCACAGATTCTGATTTGTCTTCCTGCTCTTGGAAATGCCTTGAGGCTGATCTTTATTGACTTTTTATCGTGGATTATGTATCTGCTGCTATTGTTTGCATAAATGTCAAACCTAAAAGGGTACCCCGCGGTATTCTCTGCCATTTTATTAATGCCATCATTCATTATGATGTCTATTTTTTTAATGGTGTCCCCAAACCTGAAAATAAAATCGTTAGTATTTTTTACAATATTGTCGATTGTTGCCTTTCGAGTATTTTCTTCATATGCTGAGAGCTTGTACCGATCTACCCAATCTTTATAATCTTTGCTTATATCGATAATGAAATCTGCACAGGTGTTTTGGTAATCCTCGATACTTGTTGCTCTTTCAGAATCAACATCAGAGGCAAACATGATACCGTATAATGTTTTATTCTATTTAACTTATTGATTAAAATTTAACATCGTGGTATAATAGAACGTATAAAGCAAATGGGAATGGATGAATTTACTTCTCTAATTACGGATCTTGCAAATAACATCAGCAGCAACATGGAATTTTTCAGGTCATCATCAATAACAAAGCCAAATCTTGCTTATGGTAAACTAAATGAATTGTCCCATTTTGTTGGCTCCCGGTATAATGTCAACCTGGAGATTCATTTCCCTAGTTCCAATAAAATTTATAACACTGATGATTATGGGAAGGAGAACCTTAGCATCGTTATAGATAAATTCAGAAAAGTTTTTCCTATCCCGCGAGAACAGATTAAAAAAGAGGCTGCGAACCTGTTCAATAATGCAGTGATTACAGATGGTTATATGTATGAGGGTAAAGAGGGTGTAAAAATAGTATTTGATGACAAAGTCCGGTCTCGTATAGAAATTCTTCCAGGCTCTGTTCACCTATGGGTTAGGATTGATAAAGATGTCGAAAAATTTTGTAATTGGTTAATGCTGAATGTTTATGCAGATCGCCAACTCAAAAAAAAATAGGAATTTTTTGTAATGTAAAACTATGGGTTAAAATGCAGGTGGTTAAAAGTCAGGTAACCACCAAATCAAAGGTAGCTGACTCTACAAACATATCCAATGATGCACTTTCCACAGTTGTAACAGTGACTTGAACATGTTTTACCCCTGGAGTTTCAAACATGTAATCAAATTGTCCAGTTCCCTCTGACGCGCGCTGATTCTTAAGCTCTTCCAAGACTTTATCGTTCTCATCGGTTATTTTTATCTCATAGGTGGCTCTTTGCACCAAGGTGTTTCGGTCGTCTTGAAGAATTACACCAAATGTGGTGTTTTGACCTGCCTTAATTTCGACCGGATCCCATAACAATTGAATATTAAAGGTACCTCTTGGTGTGGTAATAGTTAATGGGGGCTTTGGTGCCTCTATTTGTGTTTTGGGGATGGGTGGCGGACCTGTTCCCATTGCCTTTAGCTCAAAGGCATACTGGATGGGTGCTTTGCCAGTAGTTACGTCCGCATATGTATCGGCTTTTACGGGCCAAGGCAAATCTTTGCTTACGTAAATATTGTTGTTTATCCCCTTATAGTATCTTATAATGGTAGTGTCAAAGGTACCTGCTGGTGTTGTGATTTTGGCTGTACCTGATGGCTTGATTTCTGAACCACCTATGGAGCCAATCTTACCCCAAGAGGCAGAACCTAGGGACTGACCTGGTTTTGGCACATAGGCCGATAACCAGTCCAAGGTTGATGCGTATGCGCCTCGATACTTTTCCATTTCAGTTGGAATAGGGGAGGAACCCAAGGCGGTTAAATCAAGGTCGCTAAGATGTAATGTTCCGTTGTAAACATTGCCTTGATCAACAACAAATGAGGGCGTTTCCCAGTATTTGCCAGTTGCATTATATTCCTTAAAATAAAGGGTCATCATAAAGGGTTGACCTTGGTTAGTGTCTGCCCGCTTTATTTCATATGTGTAATAGGTGTCGGGTTTGGCGCCATTTCCTACGTACCATGCGTCAGATTGAGCATATGCTTTGCCGATAAAGTGATTAGTTTGTAATGCAGTCATCCCAAGAATAAATATCAGAAAAAATGCAATTATTTTCCTTTCGGAATTTCTTTTTGATACTCGCATTGTGTAAAATATGCGGGAGAACTCTTTAAATGTTATTATTTTTCCATGTTATGCAATCTAAAACAACTTATTAAAAATAAATAAATTAGTAATTCTAATATTACAAGGTACGTTATGTGTAATTGTTCAAAAGTTCATTTTTATGATGTAGACTTTAAACTATATGGCATGAAAGTTGTTCCTTCCTGTAAAAACTGTGGATTTCCATTGAGTGATGAGCAATCAAAAAAGTTTGAAAAAGAAATAATGAAGCATTGGGGCTTTGAGGAAAAAAAATAATCCCATATTGTTATTATCCATTACGTCAACTTTATAAATATCCCAAATAGAAAAAAAACAGTGGTATAAGATGACCAAGATGTATAGTGTAAATATTGATACGGACGGATTTGAATCAAACGAGGCACAAGAATGGGTAAATGAAATGGCTAATGTTTATGCAGATATGGAAGTTTCTGATGTGAATATTTCTGGAAAAAAATCAGTTTTAAAACGGGTTTTTCAGGAATGGATGATACAACAGAAGACGACATAAGAATGAAATTAGATGAATACCTGACTATGAACGATGCGTTTAAAGTAAGTAACGTCTCTGTTTCTTAACCTTTATTTTTTACCATTTTTTTCTTAATGCATATTTATTATCCATTGTTACTAATGTTTATATACTATGACACCGCTATTTTTATGTTTTCAAAATGACATGTAAAGGTATCTGTATCAGACATAAAGCCCAAAAGCCAGTGGGTTCCGGACGTTACGCGAGTGGACAAAAGCGTTGTCAAATATGTGAAATTTTCATTAAATGGGACGGTTTATGGTGTCCATGTTGTGGATATAGACTTAGAACCAAACCAAGAAACTTAAAGTATAAAGCAAAACTCAGAGCAAGAACCAAAAGTGTGGAGCCACTTGAACAAGCAATAGTAATTCAATGAATATTTTTAATTAAACTTTTGGTGATATCGAAAAGAGTTTCAATCTCTTTTAATAAAATGGTTTTTTCTTTCATTTGAATGTCTAGAACTTGATTTAGCAGCCTGTTATAATTTTTTATGTAGTTTGCATCAAGGTTTTGCCTTCCTATAAAACTATGGATTAATAGATTGGCATCGACATACATTGATTGGTTCTTAAAATAATTTAATTTAGAACTTAGCATCTCACTTACCTTTTGATTATGCATGTGATGATTAAGGTGTTTTGTATGATTTAATAAAAAGAACAAAGATTTTTCGCTTCTGGTTATGGTAGAGATGTTGGATCTTTCTAATTGGAGATAATCTAAAACAATGTCAATGCTTTCTTTAATCCTGATATCATTCTCTTTAATTTGATTTAACTGATATTTCAAATGGGTGGGTCTTGGATTATCTTTATGAAACGACCGTATTAATAATTCCAAAACATTAAAAGACATTGTCTTTAAGTATAGAGAGGCTAATCTTTGATCGAGTGTTCCGTTTATTATCAGTTTACTAACTTTCGTACAATCTAAAGCAAATTTTAATGATTTTCTTTTGGCTATGGTCTTTAAATTTTCTTTATTATAATGCCTTTGTCTGTTAAAATCATTTTCGGAATTACTTTTGAAAACAGAATTTGTTACCTCGACATAATTTCTAAAATCAATGTCTGCATTATATATTAATTCCGCCTTGTCTAAGAAATAGATTTCTAATGTCTTTTCATTTACTTTGCATACATTATAATTTTTTTTTGATTTCTGGATATTGCTTTTCCCCATTTCGTTTTGTAAAACAATGATGTCGTATTCGCAACACTCGTATGAAATAGACGGCTCAGCCCTGCATCCAACCAAAATGCTTTGATTTCCAGGATAGGACCTTTTTAGAAACTCGGTTATATCATTAGATTCCGGACTCAAGCGTTTGAAAATACCTATTAAGACAAATGGGGTTCCGATATATTATCCATTTTGCCGTGGCATCTCAAAAGTCTATTGTCAACAGGAGAAAATAAAACAACGATTTCAATCATGCGTGGAAATCCTAAAACCATATAATTAATAAAAAAAATTCCTATTAAACGTAAACAAACTCATTGGAAAACAATATAATCAAAATCGTAAGTTAAAAAAGATTTAAAATACCCCGTGCATTGAACTTAAACAATATTATGGCATTTTTGCAGGTTTACCAGAGGTTAGTGACACTCAGTGATGTTAATCACCAATGATAGATTCAGTAAAACATCAAATCTCACATA
>JBBJMN010000079.1:0-10389 GCA_037720485.1 Candidatus Nitrosocosmicus sp. | reverse complement strand
GGGGAGTTTCACATACCTTTTATTGAGATAGAGGTACCACATATTCTGTTGCTGTTAATGCTCGCGCTGTTTGCTACTGGGGTAATACGGGTTGAAAAAAGATGAGTGTAGGGGAAAAAGAAGAAACAGGATATATTTTTGCATTCAATGATAAGAATGATAAAAAAAACGTCTTATTAAAACTAATAACTTTTTTTCCCGGCATAAGGTATAAAGACCTGTCAAGGTTTGCCAAACTTAACAATGGGACTTTATCGCATCATTTGACAAAGCTGGAAAAAAACTCCTCAATAAAGGTTTTGCGAACGGAGAACAGTAACATTACAAGGTACTATCCTGCTTCCATACCATCTGATGAAACCCTCTTAAGAGGGTATCTAAAAATAAAAACAACAAAGCAAATCATAACATTGCTTTATAACAAAAAATTTTGCACCTTTAATGAAATTGTTTTGCATGTTGATAAAGCTCCATCAACAATATCGTGGCACCTAAAGCGACTGTTTGAAGCAGAGGTCATAATAAAAACAAAAATAGATGACAGTTCGCAATATTCCCTAAAAAACCCAAAACTAATAGAAAAACTATTCGAAACAACAAACAATACTCTTGTAGATAGAAGCGCAGATAATTATAGCACTCTGATTGAAGGCCTGTAGTTTATTGGACTCATGATTTAATAAATAAATCAAATAGAATGCTGGTCTATAAAAAAGTGTGAAATCATAAAAATAATTGATATTTAGTTAGTTTCTATAAATCGTTTTTTTACAATTGCATTTGAATTTTTTATGTTCTTTGAGTTTTTTCCATAAGGAATTTGTGTCATGCGTTTAAATCTGTTTATTTTTTCGTTGACCATTCACTTTAGCGATTTGTGACAGTTTTTAATGTATTGATTGTTGTTTTAAGACACATTGACCTAAATAAAGAACCAAATTGGACAATATGGAATACATTAACAATTTATTTGACGTAAGATCACAAAATTGTTGAAATGGTGAAAACATTTCCTAAGTGAGCAGAGCCATGCGATCTATGTGTTTGTGATGGATGAATTATATCTGCAACATGTCATTACCTGGTTTGATTAGAGATGGATGAAGAATATAACACAAGCAAAATGACGCTCATGTCAAATCCTATTCTGTATATTCCAAAAATAATGTTTTTTACTAAAGGCAAAGGCATCCACAAAGACTATCTTACAAGCTTTGAACTTGCTTTGCGTGACGCCTCAATAAGCGATCTAAACCTAGTTTCCGTTTCCAGTATCAAGCCACCACGCTGCAAAATAGTAAACAGAGATGAGGGGAGAAAACACCTCATGCCCGGACAAATTGTTTTTACGGTTATGGCCAAGTCGGCCACCAATGAGCCAAATAGACTAATCGCTGCGTCTATTGGTTTGGCCAGACCAGCGGATGATGCTCAGTATGGATATTTGTCAGAGCATCATTCAACTGGAGAGACAGCTTTGAAGGCCGGAGATTATGCTGAGGATATGGCTATGGAAATGCTTGCGACAACAATTGGCTTACCCTCTGATCCAACACTTACGTGGGATCAAAATGAGGAGCAATGGAAGCTTTCGGGAAAAATTTACAAAACACAAAATTTCACACAGTCCGCAGAAGGAAATAAGGATGGCATGTGGACAACAGTGATAAGTGCGGCAGTGTTAATATTGTGAACTTGTTACTCTCATAGTGTCCAAGATTTTTGCAAAATATGTCATTTCAGGTTTTATGGGCCACAAGTATGTTGGATAATGCCGTTAGAGTAATCCTGTGAATAATTGCTTATTCTATGTCATGCCAAATCAATAGGGACATAATCCGGAGAAGCATCTACAAGTGTTACGATGGATTTTGTAGCATATCTCAAAATGGTGACAACTAGGGTAGTATGGGAAAAAAAGCTACTAGGAGAGATGCACTATAACTCAATAACCATAAAAGATTTTGGTGTTCAATTTTCTAGGAATGCTTCAGATGGAAAAAGTCATAATCCACATGTACCTTCTGACGTAAGAGATGGTGAGTGAGAATGTGGGCATTAAATTCATTCAATGAAGTTCTTTAGACTTTTTATTATTGCAATAAAACTCTGACACGCGTAAAAAACCTGTCTCATAGAACCCAATTTTTTTTCGGTCTAATACACAATTTTAGAAGAAACAATGGATGCCATTGTGAACAACAATTACAGGCCAGAATACAATAGTAAGCCATTTCTTTTTTTATACTCTATTACATTGACTAACAACCCATTTTGTGTTCTCTAATGATGTTGTTGTTAATGTGCAGTCAAAGGAAGACAAAATCTCATAGAGCGCAGCCTTGCTGCATGCTCATATATGTGCGATACAGCCATGATTTCGTCTACCTGTGTCCTATCCAAAAAGACTGCAGGTCATTTTTGACAGTGGTGGGCCCTCCAACAAAAGAATACTTGAGCCTTTGGTCCACGGCATGCTTCTCGGTTTTGCTGCATACGCTATCAATGTTGTTTACTGGAGATTGCAATGGCGTGTGGTTTCCCCTAATCATTGCAAGTGCCCTTAACTGTATGGAAGTGAACAAGCGATTTGCCTCTTTGTCTGTGTCAGCCGCAACCACATTGACAGCAGTTATGACATAAGGCTCCTTTAGTGTTTCAGATGGCTGGAATCTGTCCCTATAAATCTCGATAGCTGCATCCAGGTGTGCTGGAGCAAAATGGCTTGCGAAAGCAAATGGCAAGCCCAATATTGCAGCCAACTGAGCGCTAAATGTGCTGGATCCTAACAACCACATTGGAATTTTCAATCCCTCGCCTGGTGTTGCCCTAACCTTGTTTTCTTGCTTTGGTGGTGCAAAATAGCTCTGTAACTCAATAACGCTCTTGGGAAAATCATCTTCTTCCGAACCGTCAAAACTGCGCCTTAAAGCCATGGCAGTCATCATGTCGGTTCCCGGAGCACGGCCCAAGCCAAGGTCAATTCTTCCCGGATACAGAGACTCCAAGGTTCCAAACTGCTCTGCTATTACCAGCGGACTATGATTAGGGAGCATTACCCCACCAGAGCCTACCCTAATGGTGGAAGTGCCTGAGGCTATAAAGCCAATTAATACCGATGTTGCGGTACTTGCTATACCTTTGGTATTGTGGTGCTCGGCCAACCAGTAGCGTTTGTATCCCCAACGCTCGGCATGCTGGGCCAAATCCAAACTGTTTTGCATAGATTGCCTTGGGGAGCCATCGTCATTTACCATTACTAGATCGAGAACAGACAAGGGCATGCCCGTGTTTTTTCTGGGATGCTGCAGCACCATATACATACAGCAGTTATACCAATCCGTTGTTTTTATCCTTCAACCTGTGTTGCTTCAAGCACAAATGAGTAACGAATGGACACCTGTATCCACGACAATGGATTGAGGCTTGATTATCTAGTTACTGTTGCGACAAAGACATAAACGGCAATTGCATGTAGCAAGGTTCATAGATCAAATGATTGCGGCAGCAGTTGCTTTACTGCACCCGTTTGATTCCATGTCGAATCAATATTTTATTTATTGGCCGGTCATAGACAGTTACATTAAGGATAATTCCTGATATGATGGTATATCATCAGAGACCCAATATTCATTTAATTTCTGCCGTAGGAATGTTAAAAATGGTTATCCCTTAATTATATGCATAGGCGGCATATACAAGCAAACAGTATGATTTTGCTTCACTAGATAGCCCCACCATTATTACAACAGCCGCGAAAAGAACTAAAAACTCACCATATAACCTGCAATGGTTTCAACTTAACTCAACGCTTTTGAGTATCATGGCAAATAATAACCAAATGGCAAAATGGATTGGTTGATAAAATGACAGCCATATCAAGCCCATAATAATTGGAATCTCAATGGTTATTTGGTATTCGCAATCAGTATTTGGCGGTTAATGTTGGGATGTACTGAGATATACAAGTCAAATAACAATCGGCCCTATTGTTACATAAGCGGTCGCATTATCAAGATGTGAGTAAGCTTAGCCATTGTGAAACATAGATAGGCTCTATCCGATTTCTAGTAGTCAGAATAATAAATCAAATAATGAATGAAAACGAAACGATTGGTATTGTAGATATTCAGCTTAGATCGGTTCTCCTTTTCTTTAGCTTCTGAATTGTTCTGTTATCTATTTTTGAATCAGATAATATACGTAAGATTTCACTATAAGCTCTATCTTTATACTCATAACCTATGTTCTTGTTTTCAATGTTTTTTAGTTCTAACTCAATTATTTTGTTATAGATGTAGTCTAGTGTGAACCTGTCCAGGCTTTTTCTCTCCCAATCTTCGTTATCCATCATGAGGCTATTGTTTACCCCCACCTTTAAAATTTTAATTCCTAACCATTTAAAATTAAAAAACAGTGACCAAAATTTTGATGTATTGGTATGAGGGGTTGCTGGCATGTTTAGCAGTTTTACCCGTAAACATGCTGAAATAAAATTAGTTGTCTTGGTGGTTAACTTTGGTCTATTGCATTTGTCTAAGAATAACGGGACTTGAACCTTCGCCTTTCAAAAGGGGTAGGGTCGGAGTGGGTGGTTGCTTTCACTCATATGGTTTTTTTACATATTGTGGGTAAAAAAAAGATTGTAACCTATTGTTATCAATTCTATAAATTATGCTGAATACTACCATTCCACTTAAAAAGAGATAATGATCTATTTTCCTTTTCTTTGGCTTTTAGGTGTGTCAAATAAGATGGGATTATTATGTCATTGTTCTGTTCTTATTCTTCCTCCACCTCGTCATCTTGTTTGACTAAAGTAGCATCAATCAATGTGTTATCGGTAAAGGTATTTCCGTCACCAGCATCTTCTTCGTTGCTAATGCCTAGTTCAGTTGCATTGATGATGGTGTTTGAATGGATTTTATTGTCTGAAGCACCCGTGTTGACAAGAAAACCGTTTTCAGTGTTTTTTATTGTGTTGTTGTAGATGTTATTGTTAGAGGATTCTGATCTTAGGTAAATGCCATTTCCACAATTTTCCACATTATTACCGTATATCTCGTTGTTATGGGATGCTGATGCGAATATGCATTGCTCCTCATTGTGAACATAATTGTTTCTCACTATGGAATCATGCATATTTCTGCTTAGCATGATTCCTGAGCCAGCACTGTTATAGACCTCATTGTCTTCTATTGTTATGTTATAGCAGTCAAGGGAGCAGATGATGCCCATTGCACCATGGTCATGGACGGTGTTGTTTCTTATCACCATGTCATGTGTGGCGGTATGAGGGTCAAAGCCATACATGTAATTATGATGCACGTGATTGTTTTCTATCACCACACCTCCAACTCCACTTGAGTAGAATCCCCAATTGTTATGGTGTATGTGATTGCCCCTGATTACGCTGCCATTTCCCCCATAGTAATGCAGTCCCCCCTTCCGAGACCATCTTCTTCCGACTCATAACCAAGGTAGGCAAGCTCCGAGTTTGTGATATCCATCGTTCCTGTTGCGTCATCATGAATTCGCAGGTAGGGTCTTGGCACCATGTTTATGTCTGAATGCTCAAGTTCCCTACTTGGCAATATGTCATGCTCAAACTTTACAAAGTCATTCTGTTCAGGATTCCAGGATGTTATTTTTACCGAGTCAATTTTAAGGCCACCAAATACATTTATTCCATTGGCAGACTCGGTATCTGCAGATGCTATCTTTAGCCATGAGGTGTCCGAAGAGTTAATGTACAATGTTGATCCCTGAGAAACTACAATACCCGCATTTAGTAGCCATTGGTTTTTATTGTCTTTGGTGGTGTTTTCCTTACTTAATATACTATTGTCTTTAAGGCTACTGTAAACATTCAAAATACTTGAAGACTTGCAGCTTATTGTTATTAGTCTCTCTTCTGCATCATAAGCAATACAGGGAGAACCAGAAATAGCAGAAACAGGTTCAGTTTGAGCATAAACTGGCGCAAAAGAAATTGGAAAATACGCAAAAGGCAGCAAAATAAGTATAACGATAAACACAAATATTGCATTTGTAGTTTCGTTTTTGGCCAATATCATCAATATGTTTCAGGACATATATATGAATTTCAAACAATAACAATAACATGTTGAAATAAATAGCAAATCGTGGTCTAAATGCTTCTATCTTAAAAATTAATGTTAACACTGCATATATTTTAAAGTGGAATCAGATAATCATAAGGATTTTAAACATGATTTCAAAAAAAAGGTAATTATGTCTATACAGAATGCTTTTGATATTGACACTACTATCTACAACAGCAAGAATTGAATTCTTTTCTTTCTTTATCCCTTTTCAATTCATTTACTATGGCACACTCTTGTTCTTTTCGATTTTTGTTCATCAACCATAATAACAATAAAAACATAGATAATTAGGTGGCTTTACAATTGTAAAGCCTTGGTGTTCTATCTTTGATGTGTAATTCTGTTTGTTCTGCGATTATGTAGTCATAGATTATTTTGGTGTTAGTTGGGTTAGGCTTTAAAAGATCCTTTAGTATTTTGTTATAATGTATCTTGATAGATACCCTGTAATTAAATCATATTTTTCTCTAAAGCGGTAAGAACTTTTTCATTTGTATTCTCTTGCATTAAACTATTAGATTCTTTATGGTGATTTAACTATCATAGTTGTCACTTTTTAATTATTTGACAATATTGGAAGAATACCCGTTTGAGGCGCCGGGAGTGGGACTCAAAGCCCTGTCATAAAAACAGGGAATCTAGTAACTATATGAGATGTATTGGGATTGAAATCCATGTGGCAATGGGGTTTCAAAAACCAATATTTGTAATTCTTTTAGGTAAACTATTATCAGACCATACAAAGTATACTTCATAAATAACAAATTTCTTTTATAATCCTCTTTTGTATGAAGACTGTTGCAGTTTTGCCACCAATGCGGATATAACCTTACATTGGGAATTGAAAAATTCTGCCCAAAGTGCGGTTATGGACTTGATGATGGACAGGAAGGCGGTATTGCAAAATCCCCTAGTATTACAGACAATCCAGGGGATGTCTTTGGCATCGTGTTTAATGGAGATAAAAACATTATCGCCAAAGACACAGAAGGAAATATGTTCTATATCAAAATAGGCAGTGTTACAAAAGAACAGATTAGAAGTACCATAACATCTCCGACAACACTTGATATCTCTTCTATATCTTACAAAGATGGATGGAATAAAGATACGGAAGGCATTCAGAAGGCAACTGAAACAAAACAACAAACATCCCAAGTTTTGGATGAGTTAAAGAAGATGGAAAAAGAAGAAGGAATGGAAATACAGGAGATAAAAGTAGGAGAACTGCAAATCTCTAAATACGAACTTTCATTAAAAGAATTGTTACTTAAAGGCAATGAGCATTATTATAAAACGGAATACGACGAGGCCATAGAGTGCTATGACAAAGCCTTGGAGTTAGACGCTAGTAATCACGAAGCATGGTTTGATAAAGGTTGTGCTCTTGGTGAACAAAAAAAGCACAATGAGGCCATAGAGTGCTATGACAGGGCCCTGAGGATAAAACCATATTACGCTTATGCACTGTATAACAAAGGAAATGTCCTTAATGCTTGGGGTATGCACAATGAAGCCATAGAGTGCTATGACAAAGCCCTGAGGATAAAACCCGATTTTGCTCTTGCATTAAACTACAAAGGTGTATCTCTTTCCAATTTGGGTAAATACATTGAAGCGTTTGAATGCTATGACAAAGCCCTGAGGATAAAACCAAACTATATTGCAGTGTTAAACAACAAAGGATATGCTTTTTATAGTTTGAGAAAATACGACGAGGCCATAGAGTGCTATGACAAAGCCCTGAGGATAAAACCCGATTTTGCTCTTGCATTAAACAACAAACATTTAGCACAAGAAAAATTGAAGAAAAGTAACAAGGGATTCTTCTCTTGGTTTAAAAACTAATGAAAAAGGGGGTCTGTCAGGTTTAAATCCTTGTGGTAGAGGGGTTCAATAACATTGTGATGTGCTTCAGTTTATTTTATCTTTAATATACAATAATTCATTGGTGTATGCCAAAAGATATGTGATGCAAATTTGGGTTAAATTATGGGTTCTTTTTAACTGATTAATTCGATTTACAATACATTATAAAATAATTTGAGCAAGGCTATGTGACCCGAAGCCCTGTCATAAATACAGGGAATCTAATAATTTATGAGAATGGCTTGGAATTCGAACCTTATACTTGAATTCACGGTTTAGAGGAATTATTTTCTTCAATACTCATCATAATGTTAGAGTAAGTTGTATTTATTATTCAGGATAAAAATCCTTAACTGACTGGCTACTATACTAACATAGAAACAGCCTAGAATGCAGCTATGACTTGCCATGTTTATTAAATTGGCAATGCTGTTGATAAGAGCCAAACTCAATCTACCTTCACATAGATACTGGATGGTTATGCGGCTGCTGTTGCTCACGATGGCAGTTTCCAAAAATAAATTACAATAGCTACACTTAAAGCGGCAACCAATCCGGTGGTGGCATACATAATTGTGTGTTTTGGTGTGTATACACCCAGTCTTATCGCCTTGTCATTATCCCGATAATTCTTTAGCGCAAACAATATCAGTATGAGGGAAAAGATTACAAAGCCTGTTCCAATTGACAAGGAACCCACATCTGCCAGAGATTGTGAAACATTCGTGATTGGTATGTTTTCAGGTTCAACCGTGTTGCTTTGAATTATTTGCCTGAACTCGTCCATAAAGAAATTGAACTTTGCGATGATGAATCCAAGCCCAACAAGTGCTACACATGTCCTTATCCACGATAAAAAGGTTCTCTCATTTGCCAGGTGCTGCTGTGAACGGTCGGCAATTGGTTTATCGTCTTTTGACATTAATGAGTTTTATACGAAATGTAATAAAGAGTATGAAACCATAAATATCGTAGCATCCTACAACGACATACACTGTAATTTGTTATAGATTACAGACGTAAAATACCCTCAAACAAATTGCTTTGCCTGTTTGCAGATTCTCATAACAATGAATTAATATACTTAAAAACATCCGGATTGGGTGTTACATCTCAGTTGTATTGTTCATGGATATAACACCATTTCCATGATTTTTTGGGTAATTGTATCATTACTGGATGGTTTGTGTTTTCAAAGTGTTTTCTTGCATGAAGCCCTACTGAAGAATCGCAACAGCCTACATGCCCACAGGTTAGGCACATGCGTATTGCAACCCAATTCGTCCCTTCCTTTTCACATTCTTCGCATCCATTTGTTCTTGGGGAAATACCATTCTCTTTTATGCTCTCAGCGTGTTCACATTTTTGTGACATATACTTAAAGGAGTTTTATGATGTTTATATTTTAAGTTGATGTTTCAAATAAAACATCTTTTAACAACATATTCAAAAGTAATACCAAAATAAAGATAAAGGGATTGTTTGATCTGAAACAAATTTTTTGATTACGCGTTTATTCAAATAAAACAAAAATATGGGGATATTCATTGCTGAAATGCTGCATTGTTTCCATCATTGCTTTATGACGGCTAGTTTAAATTCTAATCTCATATGCATATGAATAGGACATAGATAACAACAGGGCTTTACATTTGTAAAGAATAATATATCTGATAATAGTTACTTGTGGTATAGTGCCTCTATACCTAGATGAAAACGATGTGTCTATTATAAAGTCTCTGCTAGATGACGGGAGAAAATCATTTAGACAAATCTCGCGGGATACGGGAATAACAACACCCACTGTTAAGGCAAGATTTGAGAGACTGGTTAATGTGGGTTTTATCAAGGGCGTATTTCCAATATTTGATTTTGGCAAAGTGAATGACAATAATGGTGGTCAACATCAGCAGAAGCAGAAGCAGAAGCAGCAAGAGAGCCTAATTCAAATACAAAGCATAAAGGAAAACGAAGCAAAGAGTGATAATGCCCTAAAAAATGTATATGATAATGTCTTTGAAAAAGATATAAGCAACATGGAAAACAAAATCACAGACGGACTTGCAATAAACATCGAATGTGATTTTTGCGAGGGACCGGTTTATGGCAATCCCAAAGTTTTAAAGTTTGCAGACATTGAGCGATTCTTTTGCTGCAATTCATGCAAGTCAGGCTATGGTGAGAAATACCGGGGAAGGATAGAATCCATAAAAAGAAAGTATGAGGGCAAATCCGAAATAGAAATCTGATTGAGTTGTTGTTTATTCGGGTTTTGTCCTAATGTCCATACTTTGATGGGTTTTGGTCGAACTGTTGTTTGCATGCTGATGAGCAAAGATATACTTTGTCTCCCTTAACCTCTGATGTGTATTTCGCAGTTTTTTCTTCCACA
>JBBJMN010000078.1:0-10452 GCA_037720485.1 Candidatus Nitrosocosmicus sp. | reverse complement strand
CATGGTCATAGTCCGTGTCAAAAGGCGTTACAGCCTGAACTTGCATTGCACCGGGTGTAAAGTTTAAAAGATATAGAAAGGTAAGAGTTGGTATAGTTGCTAACTTTAGATGATTGATGCCCAGTAGGATCATTTTCAACTACTATGATAGTTTTTTAGATATATGACTTTAAATAGACTATATTAGAATAGGAGAACAGGTCAATATTCTGTAAAATTTATCTAGGTATCTCATAAGGTCGCAATGAGATGGCATTGGGAAAACCTTCTAGATGGATGGGGGGGCCCCTCCACCCTCTGCTATACACCCCTCTTCCCCCTCTTTCTCTTTCCATCTGTAGCCTCTATAACATGATCCGGATTGATTGTCTTTGGAAACGTAAATAATACAACCATATGTGCATCCCTTGCCAGTATCTGTATATTTTGAGCAGAACAACAAAATGGGCATTGCTTATATAAGATGGCCTTAACTGTTATTGATGAACAACCGATTCTTCAAACTATTGCCTATACTCGCAATAGTATTATTATCCTCACTGGTGATTCCTTTTGATTCCATTCACACTGCTTACTCAAAGAATTTGACCAATCATACCGATGACACAATAAAGGGCTCCATTACAAGCAACACAAATAATGGCACCTCAGTCGATCCGGCATGGATACTGGGCGGCGTATTCAAGTTCTCCGACATCAATTCAACCACAGCGTCACCTATGTTCAACTCTACATTTTACATGGTAAAAGTTGACGGCACTGCAAATCATACTCATTCGATTTATGATTTTAAATTAGCCGGGCAACCAACTATGGACAACACCATCAACTCTACAATGTATAACGGCACATCTACTGTAACTATGAGAGATGGTCCTGTAAACAATGTTCCAACGCAAATTAATATTTTGGGTGACCATGCAGTAAATATAAAATTGGATGGATCTGCAGTAGATAACCATTTTGGAAGCCAGCCAATATTTGGCACTCAGCACCTGATCTGTGTGGAACAGCCTTCCTATTGCCAATAGATCTTTGGGTATCCAACCCGGTTTTATTTTCTTTTCATTTGTTTTTTAAAACAGCTTTTAATCAAATAAAACTTTAACATGAGATGGCTTTTCATTATCCAATACGTTTATGAGTGGTTTCTGCGGTCTTAGGGATTAGTCTTTTGTCCACTCATGGAACAGGCAAACAAGGTATGATGCATCATAATGGATTAATTAAAAATTACGCTCCAGCAGAAAACGCTATTGTAGTAAAGGGACTGATAAAGTCGTTCAAACGCCTTAAAGTGCTTGACGGCATCGACTTTGTTGTCAAGCATGGCACTGTCCTTGCATTACTTGGGCCAAACGGTGCTGGAAAAACAACCACTGTTCATATACTTGGCACGCTTCTTTTACCAGATGGTGGAAAGGCGTTGATCAATGGCCTTGACGTAGTTAAGGAAGCGGACAGGGTGCGGAGTTTAATTGGGTTGACAGGCCAGTATGCGGCCTTGGATGAATATTTGACAGGCACCGAAAACCTCCATATGATTGGCCGCCTATACCGTCTCAGCTATCGGGATATAAAGCGTAGAACGCTGGAGTTACTTGAGTTGTTTGACTTGGTGGAGGCATCTAATCGTGCGGTAAAGACTTATTCTGGTGGGATGCGACGCCGACTGGACCTTGCTGTCAGTTTGATTGCCTCTCCTCCCATTATCTTTCTGGATGAGCCCACAACTGGGCTTGATCCTAGGAGTCGCCTAATTATGTGGAATATCATCAAGCAATTGGTCTCTTCCGGTACAACCATACTACTTACCACACAGGACATGGATGAGGCCGACAACCTGGCGGACAGGATTGTTGTTATCAATGGCGGCAAAATTATTGCCGAAGGCACGGCTGAAGAATTGAAGCAGCGAATAGGTTCAGAACGCTTGGAGGTAACAGTTGCAGAGGCCAGCAACTTTGATGAGGCCAAAAGGGTTGTTGATGAAGATGGCCTTCACTTTGATAGCAAAAGGAGGACCCTTAGTGTGATAACCAAAGGTGGCGTGCACCAACTAAAACAGGTCTTAAGCAATTTGGATGAAGCAGGAATAGACGTTGAAAGTGTTTCCTTTCGGAGCCCAACACTTGACGATGTTTTTCTTACGCTTACCGGCCATACGACAGAACAATCAAATGGGCAGACAAAGGCGCAGCAAGAGGGCTAAAAAGTAATGGAAAAACCTTCTTCCTTCAGTACGGACATACAAACAGAAAAACACTCAAAGTTCTTTTGGACACTGAGTGATTCGTGGACGCTTACCAAACGGAGCGTCAAGCATATCACTAGAAACCTTGACCAACTCTTCTCTGTTGCGCTATTTCCAATGATGTTTTTTCTTCTGTTTCGCTATGTATTTGGTGGTGCGATAGACACTGGAAACCTAAGCTATGTAAACTACCTTGTAGCTGGCATCTTTGTCCAAATGTTAGCCTTTGGGGCAAACTACACGACAATGAACTTGGCAGTTGACCTTCAACGGGGTATTGTTAACAGGTTCCGTTCGCTTCCAATTGCTAGATCTGCTCTCCTCGTTGGTCATGTTGCAGCGGATCTGGTAAGAAATATGATATCGGGTCTGATTGTAATTGGTGTCAGTTTTCTTGTTGGTTTCCAACCGGTCGCAGGGCCAGCAGATTGGGTTTTGGTATTTGGACTCGCAATCCTTTTTTCTCTTGCAATCTCTTGGATATCAGCTATCATGGGTCTGCTTGTCAAAAGCATTGAAGCAGCACAATGGACTGGTTTTATCGTCATTTTTCCATTGACATTTGTCAGTGGCGCCTTTGTGCCAACCGAGACCATGCCAGAAGCACTGCGGTTCTTTGCTGAAAACCAACCCCTTACGCATGTCATTGAGGCAATTCGAGGTTGGCTTGTAGGAACGCCAATCGGCAATTCGGGATGGCTTGCATTTGCCTGGTGTACTGGTATCATAATTGTAGCCATGCCAGTGGCGACATGGCTCTTTAGGCGCAAGACCATACAATAAACATGAGACAGAAACGGCAACAGAAAAGCATAGACTGGGGGTTGGTCTCCCCAATGCTGCGTTTCTCCTGGATGCAAACGGGACGATGTGATCTCTTACCCAGATCAACAACATGTGAACGTGACCATTTGTTACTGTGTTTGCAAAACCTGTAGGATTTTTTTGTATGTGTAGTATGTGATTAGGGTTTTTCTGCCTCCAAACACATGCCGTGACAATAATTTTTTTCTGAAATGCAGCAGTAGTGTGCGGTGAAAACACCCGCGGGGGTGGGGGGGGAGACTACTGCTGCCACTACAACCCTGAGAATACCACTCAATATCAAAGCCATAATCTTTCAGTAGGAAAGGTACATGCCATTATTCTGATTTTACATCTGACATGCCCATAAAACGCAAAACTTGCTTCAACAGAGTAATGTCGTGTTTGTTTACTGTACAGTCTCTACTACAGCATTTTGCAGTTTTTGAGATTTTAGACAGCGCGCAACAAAATGCGAATTACATGCCTCTCTATCTATGGGTCTAAGGTCATGTTGTCTCCCTTCCTACGTAAAATTAAGAAAAAATAAAATTGGTGTTTGTTATGCACCATGTCGACTAATCTGGAATAAGATGGGTATTTGGTGAGTTGGTTATGCTAAATCATCTTTTTCATATGGGTGTAATTGTCTCGGGGATTATGGGGATACTTAACAGGTCACCATGACAAACTATAAAACTAAACGAGTTTGTATCATTATTTTTTGGTTTTATGAATATTATATAGTCTTTATCCCTAAATGAGCTTTATTTTTATAATACCATTTGTTTATTATTTCAGTTGAATACAAATAACCTACAAACATATGAAAGGAAAAATGGAAGGTATGTTGCAAAGGGGGTTACTCGCGACCTTAAGTATCCCAGACACCATTTAACACAACCACCAGGGAATTTCCTGATATGTGAGAATTGTTATTGGACCGCATCAACATTTAGTCCTGCACCAGACAAAAAAATGAATCAATGCAAAAACTGTCCTATTTGTAAAAGTGGACTGAACAGCTTTTCAATTCCTCAACTAGGCTGTTGATGGTTAGTCATGCCCTAAAATAGTGGGCATCCAAATTACAATGATAATCCAGAACCCCCAAATTCGGTAGCGGTGATTGTAGGATTATCGACTTTCTGCTAAAGTTAATATTATAACACCTAACACCGTTTTGCAATAAAGGAAAATAATGTCATTTGCTGTTTTTTTTACCTTTTGCCCTTTTTAGCTTTATTTGGACAAAGTTACGCTCAGAGTCCCTATGACTCTGGCTATGACCATGGATGTGGTGATGCTGACACACCTAACCCCGCAAGACAATACATAAACCAACCCCAAAAAGGGCCCTCTTTTCATTCTGAGGAGTTCATGGAAGGTTACAACGATGGTTATGGGGATTGCCAAGACCCTACCATTAATGATAACAATGGTCTTGAATTGCCCCCACCCGATAGTGTATCCTCTCCAACACCAAATACTGATGATGAAGTTTCCATATTCCGCTCCATATTTGAAACCCCATCCGCGGTATTTGGCATCACAATATTATTTCTGATTGTTCTGGCAGCAATTGCAATAAGGGTTAAAAAGGGCAACAAAAAATCCAAGGAGAGAAAAGGTTTTTCGCAATCTGTCCAACAGGCCGTCCTAAGAAAACAAGACCACAAATGCGCCCATTGTAAAAGGCTGCTGAATGTGGTGGACTATGATCATAAGAATGGGGATAGATCCGACAACAGGGAAAGCAATTGCCAAGCATTATGCCCAAACTGTCATGCTGTAAAAACACGCAGGGAAAAAAACAAAAGATGGTGATCAGTTGCTTGTCCAAAATACATCATCATAATGATATCACAAGGATGCGTGTTTATTCCCCCTGGTCATTAATTGTTGGGGGGGAGGTTCAATTGACTGTTAGGGTTTCTTGACTAATTGCGCCATTTGAGATTGTCACTGCTCAAATGTTTTGCGTAGTCCAATCCATTATTGTGATTGATTACCGATAATGCCGTGTTTGTGTTGTATTTCCTGCTAAATACAGTTGCCCAAAATGGGGAATAATGGCGTAAATCCCCTTTTTATTGGACAGGGGGCTGAATTTCCCTTATGCTGAGGTTCTTAAAGCTCAATGCGGCATTATCTGACCTAAACGTCGCTATCGGACCTGAGTTCGTTATTATGTGGTTTTTTGGTCTATCGCAACCAGCACTATAGAATTTGTCATCTGGTGAGTTAGCGAACCAGTTGCCATCATCCGTTATTTCGGTCACTTTTCTCCATTTGTTGTTATTTTCATCATCCAAATAAGATTCCATTTTTACCGCTTGGTCGTTATCTATATTGTACATTACGACTTTCCAACCGATCCATCTATCGTTAATTGAGCCTGTAGCTTGGCTTGTGCCTTTCGCATCAGTGTAACCGCCAGTATGCCATATCTCTTTTTTCCAGTCCACTTTCCCATCGCTGTATATGGCACCGTTCAAAGCCGTACCCTCGCAGGGAATGTCGCCATTGTGTCTGCCGCCTCTTGCACGCCAGTCAACGTCTATTACCTCACCGCCTTCCTCACCGTTTTGCTCGGATTCCTGGTTACTGTCTGTGGGTGATGATGATGTTCCGTTTGTATTGGGTCGTACCTTTACATATCCTGTCATCTCCATATTCTTCCATTGCGCATCCACTGGCAGAGATAGGACATTCATTCTTATGATTGGGTTGTCAATGAACCATGATCCGTCATCATTGTTTACTATTGGAATGTCATTGGTTATGGAAAATCTTGAATCCTTTTTGGGATTTTCCATGTTGACAAACCATTCTCTTCCGCCTTCTTTGGTTGGGTAGACTTGACCTACCCCAAACATATCCGTCCCAGAGGAAACAATTTGAGGCTTTGGAACCAAAATGGTGCTATAGTATAACATGGCAATTAGGATTATGACAAAGAGCATGACAAACCCCACTGCAAACCATTTACCTTTTTTCAGATGTCAATTCTCACCTATGGCAAATATATACCGATGTTTAATTTACCTTTTAGTATAAACTAAAGTTTCATAGATGCGGTTTTGCAACTCCTGATATCATTAGGCAGATTACTTTATGCTGCCAGGCCATGGATCAACAACACCTACATGCATTTGGTTTTCAAGTTATGTTTATTTATCTTAAATAATGAACCCATATGCAGATAGAACCTTCCCATGAAGCGAATGGGACAAACTATTACCATAAATAAATACTTTGTTCTGTATCTGTAGGCAAATATGTTCTTATCAATAAACAAGATTCCACACCCAATCCCCCCTGCCGACAGTCCAAACCCAAAGGCTGCCCAGGCGCTGCAGGAGGGACTTGGCGGTCAATTCGGTGAAATGCGAACCATGATGCAGTACTTTTTCCAAAACATGAACTTTAGGGGTGACGCAAAACCCTACCAGGACCTTCTTAGGAGCATGGCCTCTGAGGAGATGGGGCATGTTGAGCAGATCACAAACACAATAAACGTTCTTTTGGAGGGCGCCTCCCATCCCTCATTGCATCCAGGTGACGGGTTGCCGTTGTCTGTGGCCCTTGACTCACCCAACATACACCATTTTTTGGTTGCTGGGCAGAGCGCAAGGCCAGTTGACGCCGCGGGCAACCCATGGTCGGCCTCATACATCTATGACAGCGGCAACCTTGTCCTTAACATGATTTACAACCTCATGCTGGAGGCAACCGGCAGGCTGCAAAAATGCAGGCTTTATGAGATGAGCAACGACAAGGCCTACAGGTCAACAGTGTCATACCTGATTGTGCGGGACCTGGTCCACGAAAAGGTGTTTGCAAAGGCACTTGAGGCACTGGGTGTCAACTGGGGTAAGGCCCTGCCCATACCTAGGATAGACACATCAGGTATGCCGGAGGTAAAGGAACTTGAGAGCAAAAACCTGCACAACAAGATGTGGACATTCACAAACAAGGGCGAAACATCCATGTTTGACAAAATCTTTAAGGGAGACTCACCGTTTGACGATGGGGGAAAATTAGAAGTGATAGAGGGATTCCCAGAGGGCCACGAAATACCAAAGCTTCCCGATGCCCCACAGGAGTTTGCGTCTGGGCTTGACTCTGACTTGATGAGGCTGACACAACAATTGCAAAATATCTCTAAGATAGGACGATAACTATTAAAAAAACAAAACCAACGCATCATTGCCATTTTTTCTTTTTTCCATTATCTAATACAAAAGTGGCTTATCTAAAAGGGTCCGGTGCTTTATTGTTGAATGTGCTTGTTCTATTCTTTTGATTGATTCTAAAGTGTTATGTATCTCATAAAGCAATCAAAATTCTGTTTGGTTTGCTAATCCACTTTTTTTCACCTTAAGACCTTTCTTTTGCTGTGTATAATCCTTTTTCCCAACTCCAGTCATCATTAAATGTACTCTGGATTTGACGCCATGCAAATAAAACATTTGACAAGGGGAAAAATTCATGCTAATAATGACCCCATAAAACCTCCACAATGGTGATTACAATGGTGCGGACAGTTAGTTGGATCCAATCATAAACAATATGTCATAATGGGATAACAATGTATTTTTTTTTGTTGAGAATGGGTTGGGATAATCACAAAAGGGAGACCGGTACCAACACCAATATCACCACCACCACAACTTAAGGCACCGCCAAAACCCTTTTTAGAAACAACGTACAAATGAACAGTTTTCCAAATATAACTATGAATAATTACTGCTAATGATGGTATAATATAACATTAGCGGCATAATATAGCACATGAGAATTGTTCAGATATCGGATTTGCATATAGGGGGTCTATTCAGGCAAGACGCCTTTGATTCAATGGTTGATGAGGTCAATAATGAATTAAAACCTGATGTAATCATTGTATCAGGAGACTTGACTGATGAGGGCATCATTTTTCAGTTTGAGCACGCAAGAAAAGAAATAGACAAGCTAAAGTGTGAAAATATTATTGTATTTCCCGGTAACCATGATTTTCGCCATACGGGTTATCTTCTCTTTAAAAAATTCTTTCCAACGCCCAATTCTAACAACTCTAACATTTATGAATTTAGCCAAGTCAAAGACAAGAGCAAAAAGGTGGTAGTAGCCACTGTTGGAACCGCAAGGCCGGATCGAGATGATGGTGAAGTAGGACACAGGCAGAATTTGTGGCTGGATAAAACTTTAAAGAAATACAATGATGTTGGCCACCATGCCAATAATAGCGATAAGCAAATAAAGAAAATTGTGGCAATGCACCATCATCTAATAGCCATACCAGACACTGGATATACAAATGTGGTAGGTATCTCTAATGCTGGCGATGTTTTAAGAACCTGCCTTGAAAATAATGTGGATCTTGTTGTATGTGGTCATAAACATAGGCCATGGGTATGGGACTTGGGAACCATGAAAATTGCATATGCTGGAACAGTGAGTTCATGGAGGTATAGGGGGATATTTGAGGATACATATAACATCATTGACATTCGAGAGGATAACAGGATTGAAATAGACCTAAAGGTAGTAGGAGGAAAAAGAATGCCATTATCAGAGATAGTAAATAGATACCAACCAGAAGATAGAATTACAAAACATCCGATGTAGTGTCACCACCATCCAATCAATAGTATTATTTTGGTAGCCAATTGTGTTATGTTGAACTAATAGAGCAAATGAGATATCTATTACCATAATAACGGCATCGATTACTAAATGGGCCTATAACCTTGCTTTAACCTTTTTAATTTTTTTGAGGCATTTGCCCTAATGTAAATGGTTACAGAAACTCTAGTCAAGATGCTTACCCGTTTGGGACAATACTTGGTATCTCCAGATACCAAATGTTCAGGTAAATGTGTTAGGTTGTTAACTCAAAATGGGTAATCGATGTGCTCTCAGATATAAGGGTCATTTGCAGGCCATTCATTATGTAATCCACATTTCCGTAATAAGATTGATCCGATGCAAAGATAGTTAGTTTCATTTAGAAAAAGTTAATTTTACGCAGATGTGGAGAAAGGACGCTGCTCTCGCTGCTGCTGAAGAAAAAAACCAATCATAACATATGCGTTCTTTCAGATATATATCATATCTACAAGTTAGAGAAGCATATCCTTCAAAGTCAAAGACAAGGCTCAAAGCCTTACGAATACAAACCAAAATCAACAATTAAAAAAAGTTTCTGTTATGATGGATAAATAACCGCCGCCTCCACGTCGTGCTTGACATTAAACACGCTTCAATAATCAAAGTAATAAAAAATATGTTATCATTTTCAAACGCACGCAGATGACAAATATGAAATGGAATTTTCATTGTTTCCCAAAGCTGAAAACCATATTCCTTCCGTACGGTATCAATTCGCGCTTTAAGATATTCCATTATATCGATATCCTGCTAGGTCCTGTAAGAACGAAAGATATGGAAATGGCCATCATTCTTACCAGATTCAGTAAGATCTAGTCTGGGGAGTAACTTGGATAACAATGGGATTTATTTGTCCATAAGGTTGGCCACATTCTTCTTGATAATGGACTTTAACATTCCCCGTTTTTGACATGGGGATCGGTTGACCTGTGGCAGGATCAGGTACGGGTTGGTTTGTTAACGGATACATAAGCGGTATATTTTGCATTTTTTCACATAATTGCGTTAAAAAATCAAAAACTTCTTTAGGAAAAACTACATCCATTCGGATACCTTTCAAGTAAAACTATTTATATGATGTCATGTTATTATATGATTATTACATTTATGTAAGAGAACATGTTGTAGCCCTAGGAGGACGGGATGTTTAATAATTTACCTTAAATATATCTACACGTGATCCACTTATAAAGTTTATGTTATTTAATAACATAAATTTTAACGTAATTTGATTAATTCTTTGTTAGTGTTGTATTGCGGAAATACCTCATCAGTGTGGCACCATGTAGTCGTTTAGGGTTGCGAACTTTTTATAATACATTTTTGTTTGGAATAGTGAAAGTTCTAATCATCAGTCAAGACACTTGGCTGATTGAGGGTAACGGCGGCGGCCAATGCCGCCGCAGCAACAATAACAACCAACTTGCAATCAAAAAACTCCATTTGGGCCTTGAACTGGAAATGATCCGTTCACATAATGCCAGACAATGCACACAACATCCGTTTAGTGTTTAAGTAAATCCATTAATCTCTATGGTGTCAAAATCGGTCCATATGTTATACCCTGTAAACACAAACACCTGAAAGTGAAGGTGCGGGATATACGTATAGCCGGCGCTGTTAACTTACCCAAAAATCTATAGCTTGAAGATGCTCTATTTCGATTATGATCAGAAAAAGAAACAGAACACCTTCATACGATATTGGTCGTGCATTGT
>JBBJMN010000077.1:0-10495 GCA_037720485.1 Candidatus Nitrosocosmicus sp. | reverse complement strand
TTCATCTTTACCGATTTATCAAAGTCATTCATTATTTGATATTGTTCAACATTGTCTATATACACTCAATATGGCTATAGAACTTCTCGTGATATACTAGTAATGTTAACAGAACCAAAAAACGATATATTTATTAATAAGAAAAGATTAATATACTTGTGAGAATGCTTTATAAGGCTTTTGGTGATTTAAATTGGTAAAAGATATTTCTATGTTCGGGGACAAGTGTCCCAGGTGTGGCAAAGGACCAATGGTTACAGACAACTCCACAGGAGAGATGTTTTGTGGTAACTGCGGTTTTGTTGTAACGGAAAGAATAGAAGAAACAGGTCCCGAGTGGAGAGCATTTTCTAAAGAAGAACACGAAGACAGAAGCAGAGCTGGTGTTCCCACATCATTGGCTATGCATGATATGGGATTGGCTACAATTATAGGCCCTGTAGACAAAGACGCTTCAGGGAAACCGTTATCAGCATCCATGAAAAGTACAATTGAGAGGCTAAGAACATGGGATAGTAGAAGTCAGGTCCATGAACCAGTGGACAGGAATTTCAGGCAGGCCTTCAGTGAGTTAGACAGGTTAAAAGACAAGCTAGCAGTGGGTGACGCAGTAATAGAGAAAGCAGCCTACGTCTACAGAAAAGCTTTAGAAAAAGGGCTGGTAAGGGGAAGGTCAATATCCGCACTGGTTGCTGCAGCTCTCTATGCAGCATGCAGGGACACAGAGACCCCAAGGACTCTAAAAGATGTGGCAAATGCAAGCAACATAAAGAAAAAAGACGTTGCGAGATGTTACAGGCTTCTAATTAGGGAGCTTGATTTGAAGATGCCAGTGGTTGATCCTGTGAAATGTGTTGCGAGGATTGCAAGCAAAGCAGGGCTAACAGAGAAAACTAAAAGAAAAGCACTAGAAATACTAAAAAAGGCTGAGGAAGGAAAAATATCGGCTGGAAAAGATCCCATGGGACTTGCTGCAGCTGCATTATATGTTGCATGCGTAATGAATGGGGAAAACAAAACACAAAAGGATGTTGCCGAAGCAGCAGGTGTAACAGAAGTAACGATAAGAAACAGATACAAAGGTCTCAAGACACATCTAAAACTATAATTTATTTAAACCATCCTTACCTTTTTTTAGCAAACATAAAGGTTTTTTCAGCACCCCTAAACATAGAAATTATGCCCACAATAATAAAAGCAACAGATATTACCATCAGAAAATAGTTATTTGTTTCATCCGACAATGATGTATTAAAAAAATAGAAGCCAACCAAACCATACGAAAAAAGCACATAATTAGAAATCCAATGGAATATAATTGAGGTTACAATGCCATATTTGTAATAAAGCCACCCCAAAAACAATCCACCCATAGTGGCCTGGGTTATTTTACCAATTCCGTAATCCCCACCAAAAACAACATGAGACAAGCCAAAAAAAGCCGAATTAAGAAATATTATCAAAAAAACAAGAGTTTTGACACCATTAGATTCAACAGATACATTCCTGCCAGGATGAACCAATGTCGATATAAGCGAGCTCTTATACCTAACAAGTACCAATGATAAAGGCACCCCAAGGAAAATGATTCTAAATAGTATCTCCTCGTTTAAAGGTGCAGCAGTTATGTAAAAAAAAGACAGAAGAGGGTTATCCAATAATGGGTCCCCGATAGATATCTCGAACAACTGCTGAATCCAATCAATAACGATAGACAGAACAAAATACGCAGAGAACCACTGTATTGCAATATAAAGGTAATTGGAAATGGATATCCCAAAGATTTTCAAATCACGGTTAAAGAATTTTTTGCACCCAAAGCCTCTGAACAAGAACACGGGTTTAAAGACGACAAATAAATACAACATTGCGTAAAAAAACCAAAAGAAAAGAAAAGATAATCCAAGGTTTGAATAAAGACTGGATAAATTAAAAACGCTGAGCAACAACAAAGTCAATGGAACGTTATCATGCCATCCGATATCTTTCCCGATATCGGTAAAGAACACCAAATAAAGGCCAAAGAAAATTGAAGCGGTTATAAAGAGAAATAAATAAAATGTAACAGCCTTGTTTAGGCTATCAATATAGTCTTTAAAATCAAATTGCTTGAACAAATAAATTTCTTACATTACTTCAATAGAAGATGAATTAAACCCTTTGACAACCAAATAATCTTTAACGTGTTCTCGATGATCTCCTTGCAGCAAAATGAACCCATCTTTAGCTGTTCCACCACATGCTAAACGGCTTTTTAACTCTTTTACTATTGTGTGAATGTCATTGATTTTAGGATCCAAACCTTCAATCATAGTGGAAGTCTTAGAAAATCGACGTGTTTCCAACCTAACGACAATACGGGTATCCTCTTTATCTAATTCCCCACAGGCACACAAATCATCTGGAAGGCCACATTTTTTGCATATTACAGCCATCTATATTTACCTAATTATTCCAAATCCTATTATTAAGCCTTCCCCATGTCACCAAACAAGATGGTTATATTTGTCCCCCCCCCCCTTTTTTTAAAAACAGCTTTGCGTTATAACTCTCAATGCCAAACATATAGCATACCCATCGATATGATAGGTAGTGAATCCTCTAAAATTTCTTTTATCTAAAAATAAATCAATAGGGAACAGTTTTTATAAAAAAGATTATTAAAAACACTGTTTGATTTTTGATGTCCCCAGCAATCCTAAACCTGAAATTTCCCTTTAGTTTGACAAATGATCAAGAAAATGCAATTACTGCTTGGATAAAAAACAGGTACAAAGGATCAATCATATACTCTACCGGAACCGGAAAAACAGAAATAGCATTTGAGTGTGCGAGGAGAGCTGCAATCAACAAATGTCTTTTTTTCAAGAAAGACAACAACATGAACCTCAATGGTTTTAAAATACTGTTTTTGGTTCCCAGAATTATCTTAATCGAACAGAATATAGAAAGACTGGTCAGGTACAATGTTGACAAAGAGTCAATTGGTGCGTTCTTTGGGGAGAAAAAGAATGAAAGGGAAATAACCATATCCACATATCAAAGCGTTATCAACAATCACATTCTAATAAAGAACTCGGACATGGTTATTCTTGATGAAGTTCATTTTATTAGCAACACAGCATTCTCATACACCAACCTCTTCAAAATAATAAAAGAAGATCCCAAAAAAATGATTTTAGGTCTGACGGCAACAATCAATGAGCTTGACCCCAAATACCAGGAGATAATAAAAACTATTCCTCCTGTAAGAAGGTACCTAATTAAGGAAGCAGTAGATGATGGAAGGCTAGCAAAACCTGAAATAATCTCAATTGAAGCCAGCCTTACAAATGCGGAAAAAGAAACCTATGACAAAACAAGTGAATTGATTAGGAATATATCCTACAAGCTAAACGCATACGAACCCAGCATAATCACCAAAATTCTTTATCAGGGTGGAATAAGGTCAAAATACGCCAAGGAATGGTTTTCACAGGTTAGAATTAGAAAAGATTTGCTAAATTCTTCACAAAATAAGTTGGAGAAGGCAGTCCAGATAATAAAGAAACACCACAATGAGAAATCAATGATTTTTAGCGAAACAATTGACTCCATAAGCAAATTAAAGATTATCCTTGAGAAAAAAAGCATCCCTTCGGAAATCATTCATTCAAAAATAAAGATCAAGGACAGAAAAGCAATTTTAGAAAAATGGGGTAAAGATTTTTTCCCACTGTTATCAGTCCACACATTAGAAATCGGTTATGATATTCCGCAGGTGGGAATTGCAATTATTTTATCAAACACATCAAATGTCAATCAAATAGCGCAGAGGATTGGAAGAGTGATCAGAAAAACAGAGGCAAAAGACAAAGCATTAATTTATGTAATTCATGTAAAGGAGACGAGAGACAATAAAATAGTGAAAATGGTCGATAAAGCGGTTGGGAAGAAAAGCGAAAGGCTATTCAAAAAAACCTCTACCCAAACCAAAATCACAGACAATTTCAAATGATGCACACACTACTTTTATCTTAAAAACGAGATAAAAATAAGATTATATTTTCTTTAAAATTATGATAAAACATGACGCTAAAAAATATAACGGTGTTGGGTTCTGGCATCATGGGGCATGGAATTGCCCAAATCTCTGCCATGTCAGGGTACAAAGTGAAACTGAGGGATATTGAAAAACAGTTTTTAGATAGGGCAATGGATAAAGTAAAATGGTCTTTACAAAAACTGGCAGAGAAAAACAAAATTACAAATGATCAGGTTGAGGAGTTTTATAACAATATTACCCCAGTAGTGGATCTCAATGAGTCAGTCAAGGAAACGGATTTAATAATAGAAGCAGTACCTGAGGATTACAATCTCAAAAAGAGCGTATACAAGGAATTGGACAAGATAACAGACAGCAAAACAATATACGCATCAAATACAAGCACCCTGCCTATAACAGAACTAAGTAAACTTATGGATAATCCAAACCGGTTTATAGGAGTCCATTTCTTTAATCCACCCCAACTGATGAAACTAGTTGAAATAATACCAGGCACAGAAACTGATACCTTGATCATCGAGGAAATTAACAATTTTGTTAAAAAAATTAACAAAACGCCTATTATTTGTAAAAAGGATGTTGCAGGGTTCATAGTAAATAGAATTTTCATCCCACTAGTTCACGAAGCAGCACACTGCTTAGACAGAGATAACATTTCAATGGAGATAGTAGACTCCGCGGTAAAATACAGGTTAGACTTTCCCATGGGAATATTTGAATTAGCAGATTACACGGGCATTGATGTAATTTACAAAGCTACATACGAAATGTACCTTCGAGACAAAAAAGTTATATTGCCGCATCCAAAGATAAAGGAACTTTACGAAGCAAAGCATTTTGGTCAAAAGTCAGGCAAAGGATTTTACGAATACAAAGGAGACAAATACGAAAGGATAGATCTTTCGGAAGAAAAAGCATCCAAATATGATCCAATTTCAATACTAGCAGTTGCTTCCAACAATGCTTCATGGCTGATATCAAATGAGGTCTGCAGCAAAGAGGACTTGGAAAACGCCTTGAAGTTGGGAATGGGACTAAAGACAGAGATATTCATCATGGTTGAAAAATACGGAGTCCAGAAAGTAATAGACGAGTTAAACAAACTTAAAGAGAAATTCGGTGAATTTTATCTGCCTGATAACTATCTGTTGTCTTTAAAGTGACTATCGACTTAACGAAGTGTCATTCACCCTGATATTTCTTTAACTATTGGATTGGGCCGACATATCAACAAAACAATAACAATAATAGCGGTTGGACTAAAAATTGCAAAGAATAGACGTACTTTGTTATTATTCAATATCCAGTATCGTTAATATTTTGTTATTGTCACCTTCCAACTTTAATTAAAATTTCATTGTTTAGGTAGTATAAACTCAAAAATTTTTATGCCATAATAATCGTAATGTAGATTCTGAATTTTAGCGAGTATTGCATAACTTTTGAATTATAAAATCAACAGCAAACCTAGGCGATTTGGATTTTTCTATTTTTATACGTTTTCTCTCATCCAAAAAAGTTCCCCCATATATGTCTGAAACACCGCCACTATCCTCAATTGAGACCATTATTTTTTTAGCCATATACCCTACGCACAATTCAATTAGTGTACCTACGCCACCACCTACAGATATTATACCATCTGATGAATAAGACACTATAAAGTCCCTAGACTTGCCGATTCCTGAACAAATAACTATATCACAAAATTTGTTGGCATGGGAATAATCCTCCTGGGGAATGATTCCCACTGTTAAGCCCCCATTATCCTTTGCACCCCTACATGCGTATTCCATTACCCCACCAAGTCCACCACAAACCAGTATGGCATTTTTTTTGGCGATCTCTTTGCCTACCTCATAGGCAATATCCAATGTCTCTAGAGGTAACGAAGCGTCATAATTATAACCTATAACCCCTATCTGAATTTTTTTCAATTTATAACCAATGGATTAGTTTATAATTAAATTATAGGATTTGCCACCTTCGCTATTTTACAGGTATGACAAATCCAATTAGCAATTGATACAGAAATGTATTTATTTCCATCATTGAGTTTTTTAATTATGAGTAAGAAGGCAAAGAAAAATGCACCTTTACCGGCGTCTAGTGCAGGATTGTTAAGGTTTTTTGAAGATGAAACAAAAGGAATAAAGGTAAAGCCAGAAATCATTTTAGGGATATCAGGAGCGCTGATTGCAATTTCAATAGCAATAAAGGTTTTAGTCCCGGTATAATTTTCCTTTTTTGACTTTTAATGAGCAATTTCGATTCAGACAGCATTTCTAGCCTCCACAAAAGATGGCTGTTTACAAACATAAACCCATCTTCTGAAAAATTTTCTTACATAATTTCAGTTGTTAGTTTACTAACTAACATTATATTAATTAATTTCATATTAAACCAAAGCGACATTGCCGAATTTGTTTTAGCATCTCCTGTTATTGTAGGTGTTTTCACCGTGACATTATTATCAGACTATCTCTCCCTAAAAGGAACTCCTCTCAACAGGATGTCAAAGGTTTTGCATGTTGCAGCATTTGCTAATCTACTATGGACATTAACTGTAATCTTTAGCTTTGTGTCTGAATTTATAATCTTTACAAATCATCCAGCAATAAATTCAATTATGCAAGGGATGTTTATGGCAATTGGGTTACGAATAGGAATTTTTACATCTGTTTTTGGCGCATCATTAAAAAGGGCAATACCGATTTCCTTCATACAGCCATTAATTATCTTTATCTTGATTTCCTTTTTCTATTTCAATCACATTTTCTTTACAAATCTATCAGTTTATTTATTTGGAGCAGTAATTTTAACCATAGGAATTATATGGGCAATAGTTATCGACAGGATAGGAAGACCCAATTTTTCAAGTGCTTAAGATCCTGCAGGCATTTCTAAAAGCCTGGACTGAAAATAAATCAGAAGAAATGGAGAGAATAGCTGAAGAAAAGGCAAACTCCAAATCGGTTAAAACCTTTTTAGTAAAACTAAAATCAAAGAAAGACGTCATGATAGTCCTTCCAGAGTTACATCCAGGTCCTTTCAATCCTATAGGAGGAAGTAATCTTCCTTATGATATCTTTAATTTTTACAAAAATTCTGCTATGGTTATGCACAGCATTTCAGACCATTCCCTGAACATTCCTTCCCAAAAGGAAGTAAAAAAATATCTGAATTCTTTAAACCACTTAGAATATTTGGAATCTGGAGATAAATGCACAATACCAGTTTCTTGTTCAATAGGTGACTGCAATTGTACCGGATTTGCGCTAGGTAAAAATGCCATCATATTAATGTCGAAATCCCCTTCTGGAATGGAGGATATCCCACCTGACGTCAAACTACATCTTGAACAATATTCAAAGGAATTGGGTTTTGACCAAACCTTAATAATTGACTCGCATAACTCCATGGGAGAAAAAATCGAAAAACAAGATATAAACAATTTCATCAGCATAGGAAAAAAATGTTTGGAACAAATAACACAATCAGAACAATTCCCATATAAAATAGGATATTCAAATAGTTTTCAAATAGAAAACCAAGTGGCAAAATCACCTGACTTGGGTGATGGTCGGTTTGGGACTTTGACCATTTCAATTAAGAAAAAACAATACGTATTATGCTGGTGCGATTCCAACAATATGAAAAAGGGAATAAGGGAAAAAATAATGGCAAACCTCAAAACAGAAGGACATAATGTTATAGAAGTCTGTACCTCTGATACCCACTCAACATCAGGTAAAAGAAATACAAAAGGTTACTATACATTAGGTGACATTACCAACGAAACAAAAATAATCAACACGTTTTTGCTATTAGCTAATCTTTCAAAAGAATCAATTAGCGACTCTTCTTTTGAGATTTACAAATCAGAAAGCGAAGTAATGGTCATGGGAAATGATCAGTTTGACGACTATTCCAATGCTTTAGAAAAATCGTTTAAAGTTACTAAAATTTTTCTGTCGGTAACATTTATTATTTATATCGCGATGCTGCTTGTTACTTGAAAATCATCAGATGATTCTGTAAGTCAAGGTTATAGTGGATGGAGAGAGATTTGAACTCTCGATCACCT
Source organism: Candidatus Nitrosocosmicus sp. (assembly GCA_037720485.1). Lineage (GTDB taxonomy): Archaea > Thermoproteota > Nitrososphaeria > Nitrososphaerales > Nitrososphaeraceae > Nitrosocosmicus. The sequence continues at coordinate 2,363 of JBBJMN010000077.1, read as the reverse complement.
GTGTGTGAGACAGGTATCTTAACCACTAGACTACCCATCCAGGATTACATATTGTATAAGCCTGTGTTAGTTAATAATAATTTCACATTATAAATATTAATACATGCCAATCAGTAAATAGTCTAAACCATAAGAAAAAAGGGTTTAGGTCCCTTCACCATATTCATTTATGTATCGGTTTTGGTCTTGGGTCAAACTATCTATTTTTATGTCCATGGATTCCAATTTTAATTGAGCAATATTAAGATCTTGTTCCCTATCTATATCATAAATCCTGTTTTCAAAAGAACCCCTGTTTGCTGCAAGTTTTAAAACGGAAAGAAATTGATTGGCAAAGCTCATATCCATTACTTCAGAGGGATGGCCTTCTGCAGCAACCAAATTTACTAATCGGCCTTCCCCGATTAAGTTAATTTTATTTCCATTGCCCAAGATAAACTGTTCAACGTTTTCATTCATATTGTGAACAGATGTGGATAGCTTTTTCAAATCATCAATTGATATTTCAACATTAAAATGACCCGCATTTGACAGAATCGCACCATCCTTCATTTTCTCGATATGGATGCCTGTGATTACATCCCTGCATCCAGTTGATGTAATGAATATGTCACCTAACGCTGAAGCCTCAAACATGGGTTTTACCATAAATCCATCCATTTTTGCCTTCAATGCATTAATTGGATCGATCTCTGTTATGACAACATTTGCACCATGACCTTTGGCTCTGCTTGCAATTCCTTTCCCGACATGACCATATCCGGCAACAACCACGGTCTTTCCGGCAATAAGAATATTTGTGGCTCGTATAATTCCATCTAAAGCAGACTGCCCTGTTCCATATACATTGTCAAAATCGTGTTTAGTTTCCGCGTCATTTACCGCAATTATAGGATACTGAAGCTTATTGGTGTTTTCAAGTGCCCTTAAACGCATAACACCAGTGGTTGTTTCTTCTGTGCCTCCAATGATATTGGCACCATAATCATTGAGAGTTTTATGGAACTCGATTGTCAGATCGGCACCATCATCGATTGTTATATGAGGTTTAAACCTCAATACAGAGTAAATATCATCATAATACTCTTTACTAGTAACTCCTCTACTAGCGAAAATAGATAATCCGTCATCTACCACCAGGGATGCCGCAATGTCATCACTTGTGCTCAACGGATTGCATCCAGACCATGCTATTTCTGCACCCGCCGCATGCAGTGTTTTGATTAATACAGCTGTTTCTTTTGTCACATGCAAACACCCACCAATAACTAGATTTTTTAAAGGTTTAGAATCTTGGTATTTCTTTTGTAATGAAAGCATTACAGGCATATGGGATTCGGCCCATTCAATTTTTTTCTTGCCAAAAGAAGACAATGATTTATCCTTAATACGATACTCCATAAGTAAAAAAATATAGAGTCCATATATTACTCTAACATATCTGAAGATCAGAAAAGACTTTTTTGCAAGGGATACTCATGAAGTAGCTTATGATCTCATCGGAAAAAAGTTGGTTAGGTATGTAGACTTTCTTGGGAAATACTATAAATTAAGCGGAATAATAGTTGAAACCGAGGCTTATGGTCATGGCAACGATCCAGCAAGCCACGCTTTTAGAAACCTAACTAACCGTAACAAAGCAATGTTTGGCGCCACAGGTAAAACATATGTTTACTTTATCTATGGAAATCATTACTGTTTTAACATTGTAGCTAAAAACAAGGAACGTGACGCTGGAGCTGTCTTAATAAGATCTGTTCAACCATTAGAAGGAATCAGTTTGATGAGAATTTTTAGAAAGACAGACAATATTGTAGATTTAGCTTCAGGTCCAGGAAAGCTAACCCAGGCTTTCAAAATAAATAGGAATCACAATGAATTAGATATCACAGACGATAACAACCTTTTTTTCTATTTGGAGGACACCCAAGAGGGAACAGATTCCAAGATATTTAAGGTAATAGAGACAAAAAGAATAGGCATCTCAAGCGCTTTAGAAAAGAAATGGAGATTCATCATGTTCAATGCAATGAAAAGTAAAATAGACGCAAGTGAAAATGATTGTTATTTTCCTAATCCATTTCTTTCCAAAAGTAGCTAAATTTTAATCACAAAATAGATAAAAACCTTAAACAAGTTTGGATAAGTATTGCAAGTAAAATGCATTAATAAATGCCCCTCAGAGATTACCTTGTACCCGAAGAGCAAATAAAATTTATTTGTAAAAGAGATATTGAATATGCCAACAAAAAATATTTTCTAGTCATCACAAATAAAAGAATATTACTATACAAAGAAAGGGGAATATTAAATAAATCCGAGGAAATCATATGTGAAACGCTAGCACGACTTGGAGGCTTGGA
>JBBJMN010000076.1:0-10680 GCA_037720485.1 Candidatus Nitrosocosmicus sp. | reverse complement strand
TGTGTTTCTGAGATTTTTATCGCCCTGTGGAAGTCTTTTTTCTACCGCTGAAATAACTGCGTTAGCATTTGCTGCTATCTGTTCATCAGTTAAATCCTCGTCACCTATTTTTGTTGACAGGTTCAATTGGTTTTTTGAACGAATTCTTGTAGAGGACCTTAACCTTGTGGCTATTGTTTCAATTGGGGCACCATATGGCAGTGGTGTGGGCATTTTACCTTTAGGACCTAAAAATTGGCCCAAGGCACGACCTACTGATGACATTAAACTTGCATCTGCAAGGAAAAAATCATGGGCACGCACTATTTTCCTTGCATCTCTTTTGTTCGACCCAAGTCTATCAACTGTGTCGGGCTCCAATACTGTTTCAACACCTGCCCTTTTAGCTCTCAGACCCATGTCACCAGATCCCAAAACGCATAATGACGCTCCTTCCTTTGTTGGGTTTGGCAATACCACTATTTCGTTTAAACTAAACCCCTTTTTGACGTCAATGTCCTTTAACACCAATGTTATTTCTGCTGATTGGGTAAACTTCTTTTTTGGTGTGTTTTCCCTAGCTTTTTTAATAAGTGTACTTAGCTGATCATTATTAATCATGATTATATATAATAAACCTAGTAATAGCCATTTAAAATCGTTTTTACATACAAAAAAAAACAAGAATATGATTCATGATAAAATGGAAAAGAAGGAAGGAAAAAGTGTTTATTTTGTTTTGTAGTTTTGTCGGGATTTGAATTCAGTTGCTATGATATTGCCTTGCTTAGCGTATCTCAAATCAACTGCCCACATTTTTTGGTTTGTCAATGGTGCAATAAGTATTATCCATATGGTATGAGAATTTTACAGCCCTTAAATATGCTTATAGCCAAATTTTTTTAGGATGATAATTGTGCTGCAGGATTGGGCTTTTACATTAAAAAATAATGGTAATATGTAAATTTTTTTTGTTGTGCTATTAGCTCACAATGTCTGCTAATGCGTCTCCAGATGCATCAGAGTTTGATGCATTGTTGTTGTTTATGGTGATACCCCCAACAGGATCAAGTCCTCTTTCTGCCAGAACTCTATCTAATATTGTCAAATCATAGATATTTGATAAATTTGGTCTTTCTTTTCCATTCTCTATCAATCCAAGGTCATGGGCATTATTAGCATCTTTGATTAATGACAGTTTTATTGGATCATACGTAAATTCCATCTTTGTCACTGCAGTTGCCAAAACATTTTCCGGTATTGTTTTTCCAGTTAGTTTCTTTAGTTGAACGTTAAACTCACTTATTGCCTTTTCTTTGTTATTGTTTATTCTTAAAGTTTCATCTACATGGGCTTCCAAAAGCTTTTCTATTACGTCTGGGTTCTCCTTCAAATAGTCCGTTCTGACAATTATGTTTCCTGTAACGAATTTCCCTTCAGGTGGCCATAAATCCCTCTCATCGACAAACACCTTACCGTTTGCCTCGTTTACTAGTGTTGTTGCCCATGGTTCGGGAACCCATGCACCATCGATTTCTTTCTTTAGCATGAGTGTGACTATGTCTGATGGTTTTACCGCAACCACTGTTACATTTCCGCCATTTTCCACCGTATTGAACCCGTTGTCAATGATGTACTTTCTAAGCGATATGTCCTGTGTATTGCCCAACTGTGGGGAGGCAAATTTCTTTCCGCCCAGATCGTCAACCGATTCGATTCCTGCATCATTTCTCACAATAAATGATGCCCCACCGCTTGATGCCCCTGCTATGACTCTTACATCCTTCCCGCCTGAAACTACATATCCATTGATTGCGGGATTGGGGCCGATGTATGTGACATCGATTCTCTTTGCTAACAATGCCTCAATGGCTGATGGTCCTGCGTTGAAAACAAATGTTTCAACATTTGTGTTGTTCCCTAGACTCTTTTGATAGTCCCCGTTATTGAGTCCAATAACTGACTGAACGTGATTTATGTTTGGAAAATAGCCTATTCTTAAGGCACTTGTTTTTTCTGATGGAGTTTGTTGTGCGTTTACACCGTTAATTGAATAACCTGTTAATATTGCAAAGGTCACAAAAATCGTGAGAAGGATAGAAATGGATTTTGATTTTTGTATGTGCTGATTGTGGTGTTGTGACTTGTATCTATTTTTTGATTGCGATATTTTGAATTTCATTTCAAGGCTTCTTTGTGGCAGTCATATAATATGGCTATTGAATATGCAATTTATTCTACTATTATGCGAATTATGCCTATTCTGTATGGTCAACGGGTTTGCGGCAAACTTGTGAAAAAGGTGGAAAATAAATTGCGCCTATTATCGGTTAATGTTTGGTTTTAGAAAATACATAACTTTCAAACCAAACCAAAAAATAAATCATGAAAAACAATGGGTAAAACTTTATTTCGTGTCTTTATCGTATTTCTCCAAGTCCTTTTTTCTGTAATACTTTGTTTAACAAAGTCAAATCATATATTCCGGTGATGTCTATCTTGTCATTTCCTTTTGTATTCTTTAGGAATCCTAAACTGTTTGCATCATCTGCTATTTTGAATAGTGATGTCTTTAGTGGATCATACGTAAATTCCATCTTTGTTAGTGCTTCTTCTAATTCATTTTCCGGTATTGTTTTTCCGGTAACTTGTCTTAACCCATCGTTAAATGCATTAACCACTTCCGCAATGCTGCCATTATTGTTGTTGTTGCCGTTGTTGCCGTTGTCGTTAAAATTCGTCTCTTTTGTTGTGTTGCCGCTATTATTTGTTTTACCTAATTTCTCATTAATCCATAGCGTTTGGTTTACATGGGCTTCCAAAAGCTTTTCTATTACGTCTGGGTTCTCCTTCAAATAGTCCGTTCTGACAATTATGTTTCCTGTAACGAATTTCCCTTCAGGTGGCCATAAATCCCTCTCATCGACAAACACCTTACCGTTTGCCTCGTTTACTAGTGTTGTTGCCCATGGTTCGGGAACCCATGCACCATCGATTTCTTTCTTTAGCATGAGTGTGACTATGTCTGATGGTTTTACCGCAACCACTGTTACATTTCCGCCATTTTCCACCGTATTGAACCCGTTGTCAATGATGTACTTTCTAAGCGATATGTCCTGTGTATTGCCCAACTGTGGGGAGGCAAATTTCTTTCCGCCCAGATCGTCAACCGATTCGATTCCTGCATCATTTCTCACAATAAATGATGCCCCACCGCTTGATGCCCCTGCTACAATTCGCAGTCCTTCATTGCTTGAGGCAATAAATCCGCTAATTGCAGGATTTGGACCGACATATGCAGCATCTATTTGACCGCCAAATAATGCTTCTATTGCCGATGGTCCGGCGCTAAATACAAATTCATTTATCTCTATTTTATTTTGGTCTGTGTTGCTTTTGCTGCTGCTGTTGTTATTGCCTTCAAAAACCTTAAGAAACTCTCCGTTTTTTAGCCCTATTATGGCTTGGGCATGATTTACATTGGGAAAGTAGCCTAATCGCAATGTTTTTGGTTCGGATGAATCGTTGTTTGTAATCTTGGTAGTGCTGTCTGTATTCATTGAGAATAATCCGTGGTTATCTGATTGCGAAGATGCCATTACTGCTATGATTATTCCTATTGAGACTGCAAATTTTGTTTTTGTATTCACCAACTATTTTTTAATGTGTGGAGTGTATTAGCAATTAGAAATAGGCAAAAAATGTAATATATGTGTGAATATTTCATACTTTGCTCCTCTTTTGATTTTGGAGTTCCGATGTGTTGTTGTAATGTTGTCCGGAATTTGCTGTTGTAAATTTCTCATTTGATGGTGTTTTGCGCATTATGTTGACAGGCGCAATAAACAAATGCTGTTTTGCTTATTTGTTAATTGTGTCCATAAATGAATTTTTTTTATCTTCTAGGGTATCATGTGGAACATCATACACATGTTGTTGGGAATTGGGACAGAGTTAGCCATTGATGGCATTATGTTATGGGCCTAGTTGTAAAATATACTATCAATCCAAAAAAAGCAGGATCAAGAAATGTGTGAATATGATCCATTTACTTTTTGGAAATGGAAAACCGAAAAATACCCGATAACTTTATTATTGCTTGTTTTATGTATTTTCTTGTTCTTGCTTTAACCCCCATTTTTCTCTTACCTTGTCCTCTAGTTTCATGAATAACACCCTGTCAAATAACATGCCTAATGCAAAGATTGTGATCATTGACGCTATAATCTGGTTCATTGCCTGAAACTCTCGTCCAATTAGTAATATGTGACCTATACCTATCGACGCGGCCATGAGTATTTCAGCCCCAATTAGTGCATGCCACGCAAAGGACCATGCTTGTTTGATTCCGGTTATCAAAGCTGGAGTGGCAGCAGGAATCATAAGATACCGAAATAAATGAATTCCTTTGGCGCCCATGTTTTTTGCTGCACGGATATAAATTGTAGGTATGTTGCGCATCCCACTGTATGTTGACATCATTACTGAAAACACAGAACTCATTACAACAACAAACAATATTCCAGCATCATTCAGACCTATCAGCAGGATTGCAAAAGGAACCCATGCTACGCTTGGAAATGACTGCAACCCTATAGCAAAAGAGCCCATAGTTTTTCCAAAACCTGTGAACTTTACCATTGCAAGACCAATTGCTACACCTAATGCTATGGATATGAAAAAACCAACTGTGAGCCTATACAGAGTCATTGCTATACTTGTTATGAGCATATTATTTTGTAGTAATTCATAAAATGACTCTGCAACCATTAATGGGGATGGCAAAGATATTTTTGGCCATATTCCTAAAACGTAAATTAGCTGCCAAATGCCTATAAACGCCATCAGGAATAACGTTGTATTTGCTAACTCATCAAAGTTGATTTTTTTTTTATTGGCAAAAATAAAGTGATGCTTTCTGCTTTTTTCTAGTGTGACTGATTCTACATCTTGTAAACGTTTTGATTTTATTTCTTTATTTTTGTCTTCCCTTGTGTTTGTGTTGTCTTTGGATGAATTGCGCACAAAAATCTCTTTTTATAACTGGATGCCGGTATATCAATATTCTTCCTTTGTGTGGTGTTAATCTTTTATTTCGTCTATCTTGTATAATTATGATTGTTCTATTTTTTTTTCATAATGACTTTTGAGCATAAAATGATAATGCCGGAGAAGGGGATGAATTATACCCATTCGTCTTTAACCAAGTTGTAAACCTTTTTTCTGGTGTCATCAAGACTGTTTTTTTCTATTATTAGCCCCTGGTTTCTCAATTCTTCAACCGATGCTTGAACTGTTCTTCTTGGGAGATTAGTCATATAAATCAGCTCGCTTTGTTCTATCGGATGCTTGTTGCGAATTATGTAGTAGATGAATTTTGTTGCCGGACTTCCATCGGGTCCTTTTTTAACAGGATTTATGCTAAAGCTTGCTTTTGAAAGAAACCCCCTCCTTTGAGATTCAATGGATGCCACGTTTTCTAATTTTACCTCACCTAAATTTACCCTCTGGCCAAATTCAGCTATCAGCACAGCCTGCTGGATTTCAAGTGGTGCTTCAAAAATTATGTTGTTTGGCGGGATTTTGGATGTAATGGCTGACAAAAGATTCCACTTTACCTCCCCTTTTTCATCATAAAGCCCAACACTGTAACCCAGGTTTGCCTCCAGTATTATCTTCTCCGCCCGTTGGTTTATCCCTAATACCTCGTTTGCCCTTTTTATGGTCTCATCCACTGTTATCTGCCTTCTTGGATCCTTTCGTCCTATTTTCCATTGGTGCCTCAAGTCAAGCGATTCTATTATTTTTGTAATCTTTTTCTTTTCATCAAAGGAAAGGCTTATGTTATTTTCGCTTATCTCTATAACGTCAAATCCAGCTATTTTGGATTCCTCAACGAATTTTTTGAAAGCGTTTTCTCTCAAAGCGTATTCTGTGATGGTGCTGCCTGTAGAAACTAAAACGTTGTTTTCATGATAGAAATTTATCCTTTTTATTAGATGGTTATCTGATATTAAAAGAGGATATGCGCCATAGATTTTCACCATGTCCACGAAAGGGGAGATGATTTCAAAGTTTTCCCTATCAAACCCTTGGAATTTATCAATTATGTAGGTTATTCCTTCATGTCTTGGCTTTTTGTGGTCAACCCTGTTTTCAATTAGACCATCTAACATACTATATGCCTTATTGTGCGATATCTGCATATTTTGAAGTATTGATATGAATTACAAAGAAAACTCAAAATAATCGAAAACAATGCGTGACATGACAAAACCAAAATGCTGCAAACAAAATGAGCGAATACTTCACATATTTAGCAAACTCCCCGTATTCAAGAATAATTATATCCTTTTTATACATTAAATGGTGTAATACAACTGCAATAAAGTCGATCTATCATGCATTTGATTGGGGAATCCATTTCCGTTTCCTCTAATCAATTTCCAAAAATCTTGCTAATGCAATTGACCGCAATAATATTTAATATCTCTAAAGAACAAACTATTTTGTTTGCCATTGGCATTGATTTTATATATGAGGCTGTCTTATAATGCTAATAGAAACTTGTATTTTTTATTCTTTCCTTGATGGGTGTGTTGCAAATTTTTCTAACAGTGAGAATCGGTTGTATGTTTCTTTACCTTTGGACATGATTTATAATTAGGCATCATAACGAATTTTTCGTTCATTAACTAAATGGTGGATTTTACAGAGCCTAGTATCATGTATAGTAACAAGATTGTAATTGCTGTGTTTTGATCCTTTCTTATTTGCAATCATGTCATGTTCCAATAATTGTCATAATGTGAATGGTCATCAAAATATTGTTGACATAGATATCATACATACTTATTTTGTGTTTTTCTATAAACCGAATGGAGTATTTGTTTCAACTCTTTTGTATCTCTGATGCTGCTGGAAATTGTTGTGTCCGATAATGTATTGATTTCTATGGTTTGAGTGATTAAAATTGGGCAAAAGGATGTGTAATTGGGTGCTCTCAATAGGCTATGTGGCATCTGAGACCATCCGCCAGGGTTTTACTTAAAATTTGCATTTTGCTATCTTGATTTTATGTTGTAATTTACCTTAAACATGGTCATTATGTTTCTCAAACTTTCATCAGATGCAAATCTGCAGATTGTTACCCACCTATTTTTTATATTTGCCTTGATCTCGCATAGACTGTTATGTGGAACAATCCCTACCTCAACATCAAATTTGTGCCTTAGCTTTTCTTCCTAGTTCGCTATTGATTTGCTCTACAGCCAAGATTATGATCTTTCGCATGCACAAAATTCACTATTTGTTCTTATGTTAAATGACAAATGTTAAAAGTATGTCTGTTATACCCTATAGCGCTATATTGTTGCCTTTTGTTGTAAAGAAAAGTCTATCCAACCAATAAAGAACAACTAAATTGGCGTTTGATATAAAACTGGCATACTCTTGGATCTATTTACTTGTAAACCCTCATTTTAGATTAGAAAGGGATGACTAACCATTATAGGTTGGATTATTGTTTTTATTATTCCTTTTCATAAAAATTATATGATAAAGCAGAAATAGGAAGATGCAGATTTTCCGCACTTGTTTATAATGTTGTGGTTTACTTTTGATTTTGTGATTATCGAATAAAAGCAAATATGGTGTAATAAACATCATGTCGAAAAAAAATGCCTTGGATTTTTGTACGGACAACCCCTCTATTTATTTGCTAATCGATCAAAGTCTTCTCGTTCACTGGCAACATTTAATAAATCTGTTTTACTGACAATTCCTAAAAGATTTATCTTCATATCTGCATTACCATGTAATCTTTCATTATTGTTGGATGTCATGTATTGCTCTCTGATAATAACATAATCTTTGTCATCACGAACAAAAATCCTGTTTTTATCCTCTTGATAAATTCTCTTTAGTGCCTCATCAGCTCTACTATTTTCATTCATTATCACTAATTCTCCATTTGAGGTCATTATCTGACCAACCTTTACATTTCTTGCGTCATTTTCTGCTACACCCATAGCCTGCCGGCTCGTTATTGTACCGACTAGATAACCTTCAGCATCTAATACCGGGAATTCGCTTTTCCTGTAAATGTTAAAGTAATCCCTCAGTATTTCATCTACTGTTTGACTTTGATTTACGGATATAAATTTTGAATTCATCATATCTTTTAATCTTACGCCAACTAATGCAGTAGATAACTCATGTTGCTGTAAATATGTTTGTGCACCGCTTTGAATGAACCACCCTATTATTATAAACCAAAAACCTCCAAGGGTTGAACCTGCGAATATTGTTATGAATCCAAACGCCATCAAACCAAAAGACATGCCTATTCCCACCCTTACAGCAATTCTTGTAGCTTCGGTATAGCTCTTTTTCCATTTTATCAATCCTGCACGCAACATTCTTCCGCCATCTAACGGAAATGCGGATATCAAGTTAAAGAGTCCTATTAACGCATTGATTATTGATGCGTAGATCATTACGCCAGATATAATCGATATTTCTGGAAATTTATCTTGACCTCCAATACCGACAACTCCATCACCTCTTCCTTGCGTAACCCCTCTCTCCTCTGATGATAAATTATTATCATCAGTGACTGTTGATGTTACTGCTGGTAGTGCACTATCGCCGCCAAACAGAATTAACAATAGCCATACCAAACCAAAGATAAGTGCTAAAGCAAAACTTGTTATGGGGCCAACTACAGCTATTTGAATTCTTTTCTATAGTCTTTTGTTTCCTCTTTAATGTCTGATAATCCACCAAAAATAAATAGAATTACTTGGCGCACTTTAAGCCCATATCTTAAAGACAATATTGAATGAGATAATTCATGCAGCAAAACCGAAAAATAGATAAAGGCACCAGTTATTCCCATAACCCAGTAGTATGATGGATTTAGATTAGGAAAGAATCTTGGCATAAACCCTGTTGCCAAAGTCCAGGATACGAGAACAAAAACTATGATTAAAGTGAAATGGATTCTAATTGGTATGCCCTTAACTTTTGTTATTTGCAAAGACACAGTATTTCAATACGTCTTTAATTATTTATGTTAAACATTATGCTATCTTTTAGAAAATAATGTTAATGTGCTTATTAAAAAAATAATTCTAAACCAGGTAAAATACACAAATTTCAAAACAAACTAATTTTTGAAATAAACAGGGTAAAACTATGATGGATTAATTCCGACATAACCCGTAGAAAACTAATGGATAAAAAATGACAATTAATACAGAATAAATAATGCCATATTGGAAATTGTGAGATGTTGACTAACCATCCATTGTAAAATGCAACACGATAAGTAATTTGTGCTTATAGACAATTATTGATATTTGATGGACTTTTAAAATAAATCTCATTTGATTTTGGTGGTAACACATATTATAATGGGATAATAATTTTTCCAATCTAAAATCAAAAAATTGGCTTTCATCTTTATTGTGAAATATCATTTCTTAAGACTATGCGATATCTTGCTTTACCTGATTCAAGGTGAGCCATTGCCTCATTGACCTTGGAAAGCGGAAACTCTTCTATAACTGGCTCAATATTATGTCGATTGCAAAAATTAAGCATCTTTGCAATCGTTGAAGGGCTGCCTGTTGGTGAGCCCCCAAAAGATTTTTCATTAGAAATTAAAGCTGAAACAGTAGCCTTAACCTGCGATGCTGCTCCAACAATATGTAATTTACCTCCAGGGCGAAGTGTATTGATGTACGCATCCCAATCTAAATCAGCATTTGAAGTAACTAGTACCATGTCAAATCTGTTTGCCGAATTTTCTAAAGAGTCATGATTTTTTGAGTTTAAGAAATGACTAGCTCCATATTCTCGTGCCGCCCTCTCCTTATCCGGGTTTGTAGAGATGGCGGTTACCTCACATCCCCATGCATTGAGAAATTTAAGAGCCATATGTCCTAATCCACCAATTCCAACTACCGCTACGTTAGATGTCGAATTGATGTTATTTTGGATAATCGGGTTAAAAACTGTGATTCCGCCACAAAACAATGGGCCTGCAGTTTTGATGTTAATGTTATTAGGTAAAGGAAACGCCCATAACCCTTGACAACGAACTTTATCTGCAAAACCCCCATGCCTTCCAACAATTACATCTTCCCCACTCAAACAGCGATTATGATGTCCACCCAAACACTGATCGCATATCAGGCAAGAGCGTGCGTTCCAACCAAGTCCGACATATTGACCAACCTTTAGGTGTTTTACGATATCACCAATAGCAGACACCTTGCCGACAATTTCGTGCCCCGGTACAAGGGGATATTGAGTGATTCCCCATTCATTTTTCAGCATATGCAAATCACTGTGGCATATGCCACAATACTCGACATTGATTTCTATCTCATCTGGTTTTAAAGGTCCTAATTCATACTCAAAAGGTTCCAGTTTTTCCCCTGTTTTGGATGCGGCATAACCCTGAATAGTCATACCATTTATCCTCCAGTTGGTTTATAAAAAACTAGTTGTTTTGGAGAAAGATATCGTGATTTTTTATATTTAATTTACCAACAAAACTTCATTTTACCTTTGGCCTTTGTCAGTGGTGGTGGATAGTTTTACAGATGACTAAGTGACAGTGTAAACCTACAAAATTTCCATTTCATTTCCATATTTTTTTGTACTGTATAAAACAAAACAAGTAACATTTGC
>JBBJMN010000013.1:0-30320 GCA_037720485.1 Candidatus Nitrosocosmicus sp. | reverse complement strand
ACGTTGGTAAATCATATAAACTTTATAAGTGGATCACGTGTAGATATATTTAAGGGTAATTATTAAACATTCCATCCTCCTAGGGCTACAATATGTTCCCATACATAAATGTAATACTAATATAATAACATGACGTTATATATATAGTTTTTACTTGAATGGCGTCAAAATTAACGTAGTTTTTCCTAAAGAAGTTTTTGATTTTTTTGACGCAATTATGTGAAAAAATGCAAAATATACCGCTTATGCATCCGTTAACAAACAAACCCGTACCTGATCCTACTACAGGCAGCCGATTCCAATGTCAAAAACGGGAAATGTTAAAGTCCGTTATCAAGAAGAAGGTCGCCAACCTTTTGGATAAGGGACTTCCTTTACTTTCGTCTTTATTTTCTAACGCTGACCTTACTAAATTTAGTAAGAAATTTGGTGAAGGAAAAGAATCAGATAACAAAGGAAAACCCCGATGCCCAAATGGTTATCATAGGAGCCCTGATGGGGATTGCGAAAGGGTGAATAACAATGCTGGTGACAACGGTAGAGATTCACGCAATGAAAACAGTGGTGACAACGGTAGAGATTCACCTAATGACAATGCAAAAAGTAATGATAACAATAACAACAATAACAAAGACGATGAAGATGATGTAAAAAAACAGGGTTCAAAAGATGATGATTCCATTATTGATGAATCAAAAGACATAGAATCAAGCTATTCAAATAACTCTCCTAAGACAATTACCAAACATGGTTTTGGTTCAAATGATTGTCTAGGCTATGCAGATTGTATTATGGGATTAGTTACAAAGGTAGTTGATGGGGATACAATTGACGTTGATGATATGAGAATAAGATTGGCGTTAGTTAATACCCCGGAGATGGGTGAGCCTGGATATTCCAAAGCAAAAGAATTTGTTCAAAGTGTTTGTGGTGTTGGATCCAAGGCTTTGGTTGATGAAGATGATGAACAGCAAAGCGGAAGTTATGGTCGTACGATAGGTATGGTTTATTGTGGTGAAAGTACTGCTTCCCTAAACCAAATTCTGCTTCAAAATGGTTATGCGAAAATATCCACACAATACTGTGGTGTCAGCGAATTTTCCAAAATGCATTGGGCTGTTACGTATGGTTGTAGATAATTAGGATAGGATGATAAATCTCCATACAAGGAAAAAATAGACATAAAATTATTTAGTAATAACGATGTTTCGCACCGAATCGTGGCTCAAATATCTTTAGTTATCTTACGTATATAATATTTTAATCTATGGTTCGTTTCAGTGACCTTTGTTCTAACTGAATCTTCTGTGAACGCCTCGCTAAACACTATAAAATACAAATCCAGTCCCAAAGATACCTGCTGCAAGAAAATAAACAAGGTCATTATAGCTCCGTAAAAAATCTAACTTTTGTCTAGGAACATGGGTATGTGAAGCCGATAGGAGTTATGGCGGCACCAAAACCTACAACCAAAGAATAGGTACGCCTCATGGTTCTTTGAATGCGAATATATCTTCTTTCCCATTGGCATGGTAATGATATACATAAAGTGCAGTGAAAATCCGTTTCGTATCAATGAGGGAGAGGACATCTCCATTATTATGGCATTCCTAGGCAGGGTAGAAGACTGGACTGGGTGCAGATTGATTGTTACCTGTAAAGCGTCATCAACCTATCAGCCACATAGTTCTTTTAATTTCAGGAGTTTCCTTGTAAATGGCAATGGTATTGTTTAGGAATGACAATTTTTCGCTGTTTGTATTGTTAAATAAGACTATTCCCTGAAAGGTAAAGCCTTTGCTATCAATTACCCCTATGTCGGATGATATCCAATCAATCGTTTGACCATCCGCAGTTTCAATTGTTCCATTTCCTATTGCCTGAATGGATTTATCTGGCAAATAGGTATTGGCAAACGTCATGTTGTTTGTCACATTCCCTATGTTTTTCATAAGCGCTTGCTCAAGGACGGATTCTTTCGTAACAGGAAATGGTTTGGATGACATGTTCTGTGAAGCGAAAAAATCCGATTTAATGGCTTGGTATATAGGCTGGGACAAGTTTAAGGAATTAGTTTGCGATTTTGTATCGGTAACACTAATATTTGATGGGGAAGCCTGACCGAATGAGGGTCCAATATTCGCATTGATCACTAAACTAATCCATAAAGCCACTAAAATAATACAAGCTATCTTTATTTGAATCATGTTTAAAGTGATAATTATAAAATATTTATGCGTTTGTCCATTTTGCAACCGGTATCAAAGTTGCTGACCCCAAATGTACCTTAGCAGCCACCTGACACGAACTTTTCCATTGCCCGCATGGTTTCGCCAATCGTGTGGGAACCGCCTCTAGGCCAGTGGAGTGGGCATAGGTCAAGGTAATCTGCATTTAGTCGCTTGAGGCTTTGCTTGCAGGATTTTATTGTGACCTAATTGGATGCGTTGGAAGGCAGAGGACCTTGAGTGTTCATATGCCTCATCCATGCATCCTGACAAACAAGAAATGGCCATTGAAACCATAAAAAACAGTAATTTTGCCCCTGAAACAAAAGAAAATCAGCGCCGGGAGAGGGATTCGAACCCTCGGGACCTTGCGGTCACAAGCTTTATGTAATCTTATTCCAGGCTTGCGCCCTACCAGGCTAGGCGACCCCGGCTCGTCTTTGTTGACTAAACGTTTTCTTTGAACCTATCTAATATTAATTTATATTTTTCTGGCCCCCATAAAATATGATGTTGTAAAAATCCAATTTTTGTGGTTTAACTCACCATACCCATATTCCGCTTTGTCTTTTTTATGAATTCATTTGTTTATTTTGTTACAGAATAACATTATATTACATTGCATTAACCTGCAAAAATACCTTCCATTCACAAAACTCAATTCTATATCTTCTTGACTTTTGTCAATTGTTTTTACCGTTGTTTTGGCTAGGGTAACCACTGGCATTATTTGTGTTTGTGGGGTTTGTTCATCCCTTAAAAATTTAAATAAATTTGGTTTCAATTTAGTCTGTGAGAGACCAACTTGTTTATTTTGTATCTTTGCTTATAATATTAATACTCGCATTGTCCATTTTGTTGCAACAAGCCCAATCTTATCATAAGGTGATAAAAGACGCAAAAAATTTTGTAAATAGCCGGAATCTCAAAAGAAACATTTGGAAAAAGAACCGCAATAAATTTGGGGTTTTCAAATGAATGATTGATTTAACTTATTTGTGGCGAAGGGGATGATCCACTGAAACTAAATGTTCTGCAATAGTTTACTGCAACAATATGCGCAACGCATCTTGTCTAAAAACATTTACAAGGACATATTGGTTACATAAATACGCTTGTTGTTTCCTATTTCATTTCAATCCTGTCTATCATTTTCCCCGATAGTAAATCAAATTTGTATATCCTTGTATGCCCTGTACTGGCTTTATGGTCTTGGACGTCTGAGTAAAACAGAAAATTTTGATTACACTGGTTACACACCCAAACAATATTTAAATCACGATCGTTCATCTTTTTAGTCTACAGTTAGAGTTCATACATACGATATAAGCAGTTTGAAATCAAATAATGTTAATTTATTTTGATTTATTTTAGGTAACATTATCTTTAACTATTGATACTCTTGATTTTCTTTGGGAATGTGTTGTAAACAATTTCTTTATATCAAGTTTTATTGAATATTGCATAACCGTATTGTATAACAACCCTATATGTCTTGTCAACTTTTAAATTTCCACCATAATAAATCGTATGAAATGACTGTAAAATTGGGATTCCATGTTTCTATCGGTGGCTCGCTAGCCAAATCAATTGACAATGCTTTAGATCTTGGTTGTTCTGCATTTCAAATTTTCACTCGAAGTCCAAGACAATGGAAAACAAAGGACATTCTTGTGGAGGATTCGACACTTTTCATAAAAAAACTAAAAGAAAGCCCAATAGGTTTTGATTCGGTAGTTGTTCACATGCCTTATCTGCCGAATCTCTCTGCACCCAAAAGCGAAATGTACACAAAGTCTGTTGAAGTTCTAAAAGAAGAGCTCATCAGGTGCAACCTCCTTAAAATCCCAAATCTTGTTATTCATCTGGGAAGCCATTTGGGCAAAGGACCAAAAAATGGGATAACTCAGCTAACTAATGCATGCAATAGCGCCCTGAATGATTTCCGTGACTCTAGCTCGAAAAAAAACACTGTTAATATACTACTGGAAAATAGCGCCGGACAGAAAAACAGTGTCGGTAGCTCCATTGAGGAAATTTCGGAAATCTTTGATAAATTGAAACCTGATGATTTTGGACTGTGCCTTGATACTTGTCATGCTTTTGGTGCGGGGTATGATATTACTAACGAAAGCGGTGTCGTCCACTTGATGGATCTGATATCAAACAAAATTGGCATCAATAGGCTAAAAGTAATTCATTTAAATGATTCAAAGGGTCAATTAGGATCAAATCTTGACAGACATTATCATATAGGCATTGGGAAAATTGGTGAAAACGCCTTTAAAATCCTATTGAATAACAAAGAATTGCGCCATATTCCTTTCATCATGGAAACGCCTATTGATAATGTGAGAAGTAATTCTGATAATATGGTGTTTGCAAAAAACTTGCTACATGACAGTACTTGATTCTAAAGGTGAGTGTGAGCCATACCAAACCATAATGACGCTAAAATGCCAAAAAAAACTCAGTCATTGTGGATTGAAAATCCAAAACAATAAAATTTAATTTGTTATTTCCGTTTTCTCAGTGATTAACCTGAAACTGTGATCCTGCTTGCAGACCCCATTGCAAAATACGGATATCAAAAACAACAAATGATGCAATAAAATGATATGCCATGCTATGCCAATACAATGCGTTGACTTTGAAGCGGTGTGGGCTTGATTTATAATTGTTCTGCATTACGGTGATGCATAAAAAAATACTGTGTTTATTTGTTTACCAATTGAAATATCATTTTGCGTTACCTTAGAAACCCTCTATCTATTAGTATTTTCTCAATATCGTGGTATGTGTCAGACCGAAGTGTTTCGATGTATTCAAACAGTTTAATTTTGCCCAATTCCCTTAACTCCCCGATTTCCTTAAAGTAAATGTTGTGAAGCTGGGGTAATTCATCATTATCAAATAGATTGTGTTGCCTTTCATTTATCTCCACACTCCACAATAAAATTGTAAGGTCCGGAGTAAGGTGTTTGATGTTTCTTAAAACGTTTGTAAACTGTCTGATTCTCTCATCTAGTGCTTTGGATTGGTATTCAAAATAAACAGTATTTGATAGATAGTATCGATTTAGGATAACGAGGTTTTTTCTTGCTTCGTTATGGATTTTCAATTTGTTTTCTATAAAGTCATTCTCAATCATGGAATGCTTAAAGATTAGCTTCTCGGGATTGTTGTCAAAGTTTGCGGATAAAAGTTCCTTATACTTTGGGGTTGGAAAGGTAAATGTCTTTATCTTATCGGGGTATTTTTGTAAAAGCTGGTCAATTATTGTTGTTTTTAGGGTATCGTTAATCCCCTCAAATACTACAAGAGGCATTATCTGTTTACACCATCATTCCTATAATATTGCTTATCTATGGTGTGCGTAATTTGGGATTATGGGCCTGCAGCCCGAAAGGGTCTTTGAATGCCTGTTATGTCTGGTTAGGTTAACGGAAGTCCTGCATTTCGGATTGGCAATGGTTTTTTAGAGGATGAAAACTGAATTATAACTTTTCACATTGAGCCGCAGTGTTATTTCGCATTAAAATGTAATTGGATGGTTATTTGGGTTGTTAGCTATTGATTTATGTTTTTTTTTGGGCGGATTGTGTCATGTGATATTGTATGTTTCTCTATACTTGTTTTCATCGGGAAATCACAACAATGTTTTGCAGTATTGATTGTGTTTTTTACAGGAGTTTACAAATAAATTTAAGGCTCTGATTTTTCATATTAGATTGATTATTGATGAGTACTTACGACGATATTGTTCAACTAGCTTTAGAGAGGGGCTTTTATTTTCCAAGTTGTGATCTTTATTCTGATTCTAGCGCAGGATTTTGGGAATATGGTCCTAATGGCGTTAAAATTAAAAACAATTTTCTTGGGTTATGGAGGCGAGAGTTGGTAAGAAGAGATGCTATGCTTGAGATAGATGGTACTCAAATAATGAGCAGGAGTGTTTTCCAGGCGTCAGGCCACCTTAAAAATTTCTCTGATCCTGTGGTAAAATGCACAAAGTGCAAAAGTTCCTTCAGGGCAGATAAATTGATACAGGATGAGGTAAACATAGAGGTTCCAGAGCGATTGCAAAATGATAGGGTAGACATGCTTATTAAAGAAAATAACATAAGATGCCCTAGTTGCAAAGGTGAACTGTCTACTTCTGAGAGGTTTAATATGATGTTTAAGGTTGAAATTGGTCCTAATCACGAAGAAGCCTATTTAAGGCCCGAGACTTGTCAGTCTATTTTTGTGGACTTTCAGCGTATATTTAAAGTGAGCCGGAGAAAATTACCGTTAGGGATAGCACAGGTAGGCAAAAGTTTTAGAAATGAGATTTCCCCACGTCAGGGTTTGTTGCGCCTTAGAGAGTTTTATCAGGCTGAAATTGAGATTTTTTGCAACCCCGATAAACTAGATGATTTACACAAGTTTGAAAGTGTGAGAAACACTGTTTTGAGAATTTATGACAATCAACAAACAATGGAGGTCACTGCTGCTGAAGCATTGGAAAGGAAAATCATTCCTAACAAACTTGTTGCATACTATCTGGCATTATTAGTGGAATTTTTCAATAAAACGGGCATAGTTAACAAAAGAACCCGACTTAGGCGATTATCAGACGATGAAAAGGCGTTCTATTCTAGCGTTGCGTTTGATTTTGAGGTGGACACGTCATCTGGTTGGTTGGAGCTTGTGGCTTGCAATTACCGTTCAGATTATGATTTACTGTCACACTCTGCCACAAGTAAAGCAAATCTTCAAGTTATGGACGATGAAGTTAAAGTTCTGCCCCATGTTTTTGAGTTGTCTCTGGGTGTGGACAGGTGCATTTACTCTATTTTGGAACATTCTTATTTTATAGACAGGGAAAATGACGATCGAATATTGCTAAAGTTAAAACCTTATCTGTCCCCAATTCATGCAGGTGTTTTACCGCTCCTAAAAAAGGATGAGTTTAAATCTAAATCGTTTAGTTTGGTGTCGCTCTTAAACAGGGACTTTGATATTTTTTATGATGAATCTGGTTCTATAGGGAGGCGTTATCGTCGTTTAGAGGAAATAGGCACCCCATTTGCATTCACTATCGATCATCAGACAATGGATGATGATACTGTTACGATAAGATACAGGGACTCTATGAACCAGGAAAGAATAAAAATAAATGATGTGCATTCTTTTTTGACTAAAAGCCTTTCCGTCGACATGTAGTTTTGAAACCAAATGCGTTACCAATAAGCGCTTTCACTGTCTTCTATTCTCTTGTTGTGATTTGAGGTGTCACCCTGTTTGGGTATTTGTCGTGTTTGCGAGAGTTTATTTTGTTTTTCCTTTATCTGTTTTATATAGTCCCTTATCTTCTCTTCTTCCCTATAGATCCCCCCTTCTGCAATTACTGATGGGGTCCTTGTGGTGGGCAACTCTCCACAACAGCTTTCCTCAAATTTTTTTATGTGGTATTCCACAAAATCTACCTCACTTTCATAAAATAATCTTTTGATTATTTGCGAATCAATTGAATCATCTATCAACAAAATTGGCCTTCTTTTCTTCTTCGTCGCATTCATTCCAATTGTTTTTTGAGGGGTTAATTTAATTTAATTTTATTTGAAACAGTCGAAGGGGCAAATAGGGTAAATAGAGCAAACTAGAAATATTTTCGGTTGTTATGTTACTTAAAAACCATTGAAAACACTGTTGATAAATAATTTCTCCCCATATCTCCATAACATTATTGAAGTATTAAATGATCTTGACAATGATTTTGCCTGTTATGACTGCGACCATCTTTTCTCTATGGGATATGATGGCTATCTTGATCTTTTGAAAGGTTATGATAATGTGATTTTATCGGGGAGACAACGCAATTCTGTACTTATCAATAAAGTGAATTCTTGCATTGTCAAAGGGTGTCTAATCTACGATAAGCCATTATTAGGGATATGCTATGGTGGCCAAATACTCGCTCTAACTTTGGGTTGCACATTGAAGAAAATGGAGAAAATTCGGGACATTGTAAAAATCGATATACTGAAAGCCTCTGCATTGTTGCCCAATTTTGAATCTGTGCAGATGTTTGAAAGTCATAATTTTTGTGTGTCTAAGCTATCTGAAAAATTCACGTTATTAGGCAGTTCCAAGGCGTGCGACAATGAGTTCTTTTGCCTTAATGGAAAACCATTGTTTGGAACTCAGTTTCACCCAGAGAAAAGTGGAAAACATGGTAAATATATGATGGAAAACTTTCTAAAAATATAGCCTGGAGATATAACACATGCATGCCCTTAAATACACACACTCTTTTTATGTTCATTAAATCGTTTTTCCATTTTGAGTTATTTGGAGCAACACTGTTTTTTCACTAAACTCTGCAAAAATTAGGTGAAAATTCCAGGGTTTATTTAAGCCTACGATAACCTTCTTGCTATCTAAGCAAAACCGTGTATTTTAACCGTATTGGCAATGATTTATTTCCAACATTATGATTTTTATTTAATGCTGCCTGTTGTAAAGATGTGCAAAGAGACAAAAATAACAACATGGAGCAAATAATATTACCTCTGGTTAACAAAAATGAGGAAAATGTGGTTTTTCCTCTTGTAGTCAACGTTTTGTCTAGGTTTTGGGGTGAAGAAATACCCCTTGATGAAATTGGAAAAAGATCGCTGCAATACAAAAACTTTAGGGGGACTGTTTTCATTGAGGGCCTTGAGATAATTGAGAAAAAATTGAATCTTTCGTCTATCGTTTACAGGGGATCTCTTGGTGAGCTGAAAAAAAGGATCACCCAGGGTTTTCCAGTTATTGTTGTACTGCCTGGCATTGGGGAAACAGTTCAATTCGCAACAATTGTATGCGGTTATGATGCTAATGAAAACCGGGTCTTAACATACGTAACTGAACCTGACTCCTATGGTGCAATTCCAGAAGATAGATTTGAAGATGATTGGTCTCAGGATGACTATTTTTCTATTTTGATATTTCCAAAAGATATGACTGATATATTTAAAAATGACCAGTTCGAATTTGAAAAATCTAATAGGATTTACCTTGAAGCTGAAAGATTAAAAATTCAGGGTAAATTGCAAGAATCAATTGACATGTTGAATCTTTTTTTGAATACCAACTCGCCAAATACGGAAAAGAGTGAAAATCCTCAAATCTTGTGCTTGCTCGCTGGAATTCTAAATGAACTCGATGACGAAAAATGTGTATCTCTTTATAAGCGAGCTCTTGACATGAACCCCAAGTTTTATTTGGCCTTTAGGGGATTGGGAAACTTTTACCTTAAAAATAAAAACTATCCGTTGGCAAGGGAATATTATTCTAAAGCAATAGAAATAAATCCAATACGATTCGGACCAATATACAAAAACCTGGGTGTTGTCCTATTGAATCTTGGAATTGATGGGGACGCAAGGGATTTATTTAGAGAATATTTAAAGCATGTTCCAGATGCCGCTGATAAGGAAAATATAATGCAATTTCTAAATTCTTGACCTTGACTTAGTTTTTATTTATATATTTTCCATTGTACAAACTAAAAATGGATGATGAAAAAAAGGTTCTAGTGTTAGAACCTGTAATCAAGTCAGATACATTTTTGGATTACCTGTATAACCTGATAAGGGATACTTTAAATGAAAACAGCATATTGATTTTGACAATAAAAAAAGATGGGTTTTACTTTATCGTGGAATTAAAAAACACTAAAGAAACGGTTTTTGCAATGGACCTCTTAAGCAAGATTTCTGGAACATCATGTATTTTTATAGCCAAATGCCTAATGATTGACTTTGACGCTTTATCAAAAACAGTTATCCAAATTGGAAAAGATATTTTATTGCCTAATGAGAAGTTTTCTATTACGATCAGAACGTCTAAAATGGATAATTCAAAAGATAATGACGATTTTTTGTTTTTCAAAAAGGATCTTGAATTTCTTGTGATGAGTGAGATCTCCAGCCTGTCTCCTGACATAAAGTATGTTACTAATGAATCTGAAGCGGATAAAACTTTATTTGTGCTTATCGGGAGCGATTTTGCATATGTCAGTATACTTCTAACCAAAAATAACGAAATCATTCCCTTTAAATTCTTCAGGGAGGCAGTCATTTGCCCAATATATGACGATTACTCTTTTTTATCACTTATCTCAATCTTAAACAATGGGTTTTTCCCAGTCCCGTTTGTCTTTTATGATGGTGAAAGTAATCTGAGACAAACTTTGAAGACATTTTATAAACTCATCAAAAAATACCCACTCAATAACATTGTGATTAATTTAACAGATCTCTCCCACCTGCATCCACATACCGACAAGTCGTTTTTAGATTTTGGTTTTAACTCAAATCAAAGTAAAAGGGCGATGATGGAGAAATTAATAACTGATGAAACCATTGTAACATTTTTGTTGCAGACGAAGGCCGAAACAAATTTCATTTGCCTTCCTTTTTCACCTTTTTTGCATCCTTTATGGTTCTTTGAAAAAAACATTCTACTGTCTTTTGAATCGAGAAAAATTCCATTGACTCCATTTCTTTTTAATTATGAATTTAAACATCATCTGAGATACTTTTATAGTTTCAATAGCAATACAGTTGATGAAAAG
This sequence comes from Candidatus Nitrosocosmicus sp., assembly GCA_037720485.1. GTDB lineage: Archaea > Thermoproteota > Nitrososphaeria > Nitrososphaerales > Nitrososphaeraceae > Nitrosocosmicus. The sequence continues at coordinate 19,484 of JBBJMN010000013.1, read as the reverse complement.
TCTTCAGGCTTTTGTCCTATGTATTTAGACGTTACCCAGGAGGATTTCGAGCTTGTTTTTCAAAAAATCAAAACTGATCACTTGAATGTAGTTTCCTCAAAAGAAACCCGACAATTTGAACTAGATGTGAGAAAGGACGATATTCTTGATATTCTCAATTCCGTCTAGACTGTTGCTTATCTCCATTAATTGAGATGCCTTTTTTTTGTATTTGTTGTCGTTGCTTATCATTTCGATTGATTTTTTTATGATTGATGGTTCTATAACTTTGGGATTAAGGGTTATTCCAATGCCTAGTTTTTGTATTTTGATGGAATTAGAAAGCTGCTCACCGTGATTTTCTATGGGTATTGATATGAATGGCTTTCCAAATTGAATTGCTTGTGATATTGCTGTGTGCCCTCCCCTAATTATCAGAATGTCCGATAGTTGGAATATTTCGTCTCTATGGGGACACCATTCATAATACCACATATTGCTCGAAACTTTTTTTGGACGGTTATCCCCATTAGCCTTTCCTTCGGAAAAAATGAACTGAATGTTGGTTAGATTTTGACATGCCTCCATAATTTTCACAATAATTGGTTTTCTTGTTTCCTTGGGTCCGCTGATATGAACGAAGATCAATAATTTGGTTTTATCTATCTGAAGCAATTTTACGATATTGTTTATTCTCTCTTTTGAAAGGATCTTTTTAGGTGATATGAATCCAATGTGCTTTATCCTGGATTTTGTGGATTTAACCGAGTTTATTGTATCTTCTGAAATTGTGTATGGTGGTGGTAAATCTGGTATCAAGATGTTGTCTGATAAATTCCATAAGCCTCCCATTGATTCCCCAAGGCATGTCTCAAAAAATTTTACGATTTGAAATTCTCTAAGCCTTGGTGTCAACAATAGTTTTATTTGGTTAATGAGCAAAATCGTTGGGATGTTTAGCAGTTTCCCTGCAACCAGTGATGATACCCTTGTGTCTGAAATTATGATTTCTGGATTAAATTTTTTAATGTATCTTATTTCTCTATTTATCTGAATTGGCAGGTTAGTCACCCATTTTGGGATCTTTGATATGTTGTGCTTTAGTGAGAACTCACCATCCCTTCCCCACAAAAACTCAACTGGCGGCACTATATTACACTCATATCCATGTAGGTTCAGGTAGCTTTTTGCCTCGCCAAATGATGAGAATCTTGATTCAAATTGGTACTCTCTAAAATAATCCGCCAAAACTAAAAGTCGACTTGCATGACCTAAACCCACGCCATATGGTGTAAAATACAGTCTCCGCAATATTATGACGATTTTCTATAAAGCGTTTAAAAATGTTAGTTTATTGAAGTTTGTATAACTTTGCGAATGGTAATATTGATATAATAAAGTTATTTAGACTTTATTAAGTGAATACTATGTCTATGATTTGCCAAAAAAATTTTTTCCATATTGCGTTTTTCTTTGTCGCAATTTTTTCCATTTTATTGGCTTCTCCATTATTCCCAAACAGCAAAACAATCGCATTGGCAACATCAGGTAATTCCTTATCTTTGATTGGTGAAGTTCAGGATTCTATTACCGAAAATCCCTCGTGTGGCCAGGTAATAAAAGGTGAAGTGAAACTAATTTCCAATTTGATATGTACAGGTGATGGATTAATCGTAGGCGACAAAAATACCCGAATAGATCTTAACGGATTTTCCATAAAGGGCCCAGGAATGAATAGCAATAAAGTCGGAATAATGATAGGTGGCCAGGAAAATACCACAATAACGGGTAATGGCATTATTTCTGGATTTCAATCCGGGATTTATATCTCCGGAAGTAATGATACTGTTGCTAGAAACCTAAATATAAATAACAATAAAGTTGCCCTTTACGTTACAGGATCTACATCCTTTGATATAACCAATAACATGGTGAGTAATAACACCATTGGGATTGCGTCTCATACCTCCGATCAAACAAATATCAAATACAACCTATTTAGCGAAAATAACCTTTCTGGAATAACTTTCATAAATACTGTTGATTCTGTAATAGATGGGAACAATATATTTAACACCACAAACGGTGTTTTTTTGGATGTTCAAAGTTCTTTCAATAGGGTTAATTTTAATAATGTTTTCAATAATGTGTTGGATATTAATAATGCCAATAGCCTTCCAATTAACATTAATAAAAACTATTTCACAAATAATAATTGCATTAGTAGTCTGCCTTCTGGTTTATGCATTGGCAGGTAATAACGGTATGGAAAGATTATCATTTTAGCTGGGTAAAAAACAAAAAAATAGGGAATCCATACAAAATGTGGGTATTATTTTGTATTGTTAGTTGTATTGCCTTTGCTATCGATATGCCATTTATCATTAAATGATCCATTTTTCGGTTTTCCATTTTTGGCATTATGCATTATGTGCCATAAGGTGAATCCAATTTTTTAAATGCTTGGCAATCCTTAATCATTGTCCTATCACTTTCATTCGCTTTTTGCAATTGTGAAAGAGCCATAAACTGATTGTTGCCAAAACGGTTAACTGTTTTCGGTATATAAATGGAAATATCTGTTGCATTGTTATTTGCATAGTACGATTGGAGGGAACATTGATGCAGACTGGGACGCCTTGCATGTTTTTGAAGCAGCGCTATGAATGTTATTACTTGCCTATTGATGCATATTGTCTATTTACATTTGCATTGTTGCTTATATTATGAGTGGATGGAGTAGAGGCATGTTTGCCAAGACACCTTTAGAATTCGGTTAAAGTGGAAAAACACTAAAGAAACGTCCATCATTTTGGTCTTCTTATTTGTTTATGCATCCATAGGCCCGATATGATCCAGTTGTTATTTGCACTCGAAATTGAAGCAAAATGAGTGTTTGTTGATTTGGAGTGATTATTTCGGCATTGTTTTTCCTAACCGGGAAATCAGATTTCTGCGATTATAAAAGCAGTGGCGATTATCAAAATGTGCCTTGTGTATTTAACACAATAACATTGAATAAAAAATCCCTAAACCTTCAAAATATTAGGGTTGCAGAAACTTTGTAAAAAAAACAGAAAATATTTAAAATAAACTATTCTTAATCATTTAACTAAAATATATTGTATTCATTAAATTGGCAAAGGGATGTAAAAATCATAAAATTAAATGGCATAAAGGCAATTGTTAAAAAAGATAAATCCACAAAGGAGGTAAATGAATACCTATTAATTTTCTTATATTCGTTAATATCGTTATTCCTGTTACATCCTTCACCGCCACTCAAACTTGGAAAATCAATTATGACAAACGAGGGTGAAGAAAACAGAAAAAAATTAAATGAGATTGGAATACCTACACCCCAACTGTATAAAATAGACAAAAATACAATCGTAGAGGAATATTTTGAGGGTGGAAATTTATATAGATATTTAAAAAATAACGGTGATTTAGAAATTGTTTTTAAAGTGGGCGTAATTACTGGCAGACTACACAATGCCGGATTCTGTTTTATAGACAACAAGGCACAAAATTATTTGATAACAAAAAGATCTGATATAGTTCGAACGGATTTGGGGCTTATTCAAAAACTAAATTCAACCTACTCAAAAAGTTTGGATATAGGGCTTTTTTTATCCAGCCTAATAGACCTTGATAGAAGAAAATACTCTAAAATCGAAAGAGTGTTTTTAGAAGGCTACAGATTTGAATCTAAATCCAAAATACCCTATTTATCAATTATTGTACGTAATATATCTTCGATAGGTTTAACATCCAACCATCATAATTTAATTACGAATTTGCTCTACAAATTGGGTTGTGATTAACCACTGATAAATCTTTGGGGGTGTATTTATATAATCGGTGAGGGCGAGCCTTTTTTTTCGTTATTGACAACTATCTATTAAAATGAAACAAAAATCACTTGTACTATGATCATCCAATATAACGTTACATAAAATTCAACAGGCTGGCCTTGTTGCAAACACATTAGAGCAGCATGTAAACCATATATTTATATCCTATATGACATATATGTACATGAAATAATAATGGATGATTTTGATAAAGATTTTTCAGGATTTGATTGGAAAAATACTCCTGCCTATAAGCATCCTGGAGGAAAGGATTGTCCATGTCCAAAACATGAGTATATTCGAGAACAGATTAATGTTGCAAAGAATCTAAACTCAGCTACCAAAAACCTCGATATGAATAAGAGGCCCTCTTCTAATGTGACTCTGAAATTTTGTCCTGATCATTACAATGTTTATTTCAAAGAAGTAATTCCTGCTATGCCATTGAAGTTCCGAATTATGACAAAGATTGCGTTGAAATTAGGTGCTGTTGTTATTCAACAAATCCCATATATGATGTCAGATAAATGTTTTTATTGCAAGTTTGGCTCCGGTGGGTTTGACAAGAAGGTTGAATTGCCCCCTATATAACCATAACCTAAATTTCAAAAATTTTGATATCTTGACATAACCACAAAAAAATCTTTTTCCTTCCTTTTATAATCAAAATAAGCCATTACAAAGTATTTCATTTGTGTTTGGGAATAAATTTCAACAAAACAATATTGTTAACCTGATCTAAAACCAAAAAAGTGCATTGTGTTTTGCCTTACAAAGGCAATGATAAAGATTATATTTTTCCACATATTAATAGTTCTAGGCGGCGTGGTTCAAGAACAGAATGGCGGAAATACAGCTATAGCTTCTACTGCTTCAGCTACAGCTTCTGCAATAAAAAAAGATAACAGAATGAATAATTCAATAGATTCAAATCAAAAGACTCTTTTAGAATTCAAAAGACAACTTATAGAGGAACAAAAGAAAGGGGAAAGTCAGATAGAACGGATTAACCAGAAAATAGAAGAAACAAAAAAAATAATTGATGAAGAAAGGGTAAAGTTGGAGGAAGAGCGATTAAAATTAAAGCACACAAATGAAGCAAAAGATGCTGATTACACCAAATTTACCGAGTTAAAAAATAACTTAATTGAAGAGAGACAAAGGATGAAAACCCTGGATACCAAAGCTTCTTCCAGTGGAGCTGGAGGCGGAGGCAGACCTAGGCGAGACCGTTATAATATTTCAAATTTAACAAAGGCATTAGACCAAATAGAAAAAGACATCCAAACAAAGAAATTATCTAAGGATGAGGAAAGAAGGCTAGTTTTAAAATCTAAGGAAATCGCAACTAGGCTTCATGCGCTAAAAGTCATCAACAAAAAAGAAGATACCTATAAATCTATGGCTATGAAATTTGACGATCTTCGGGGAAAGATGACAAAAATATTTGACCAAAAAGCGGAAATTGGAAAGGGGATCGGAAAGTTAAAAGAAAATCTGGACGAGTTACTAAACAAAAGGGAGGATCTCTATGAGGAGAGAAGAATGATTATTCATCAGGTAAGAGAAGCTGGCGCAAAATTGGAGATGGTGGATACTCAACTAAATGCAATAGAGTTCAAAAAGTCTCGATTGCAATATTCTTCTGATAGGCAGCGAAGACAAAATGTTGATAGAAGAAGCAGACAACATGACATTCCCCAAGACAAGATGAAAAAGAATAGAGAAAACCATGATTTATGGAACTCATTGAAGGAGGTAGCAATGAAGAAGATGTCTGGTGGAGGAAAACTCACATTCGACGAAATGAAGTTGATTTATTCTGATGAATCAGATTAATAATAGAGAGTAAAAAATACTTTAATTTTTGTTTAATCCAATAATTTTAATCTTTTTTTATATTAAAAACTAGTAATTATGCCTGTCAGGACCCCACTCTGATCCTAATATATCTGCTTTTTCTTTTACTAAAAACGATAATGGTCTTTCGTAGGCTCAATAATGTAATTCATGGAGTTTATTTTGGATTGAATGTTTCCAATGTTTTTTGAATGTTTTTTATAAGGTTTACAAACGATGAGGGGGTTGAGACTGTGGCTATATCCAATATAACCATGCCGTCATCTGCACAAATCACTTTATGGGATGACAAAAAAACGATTTGATGAGATACATGCCTTTCAAAAAACACAAAAAAGTAAAACAGCCTGTTTATTTTTTACATAATTAATCCTGCAATACTATTTATTTCTCAACAAGATCATCATACCTTCTTTTAAGGACCAGATAATCATCTGGTGAAATATCTGGAGCATTTATGTATAGATAGTTTTTGACAGGCTCATTCTTTTGGAATCTATTCCAATTATCTAAAAACTTTTTTGTAAAGTCCTTAATTATCTCCTCTGTGGTAATTCCTGTAGAGTCTATTTTCAGTGTCTCGTTAATTAGGCATACTTCCTCTTTACTATCTCCACTAATGTATTCTATTGGGATAGGCTTAAATTTTGTATCTTTGACTTTATAGGGTAATATTATTGCAATATACGATTTGGATTGTTCTGGCATGTTTGATTGCTGTTTCATTAATGTTATAATATGATATTATTGATTAAAAATTCTTTGATCAAATGATGATATAAAAAGTGCAGTTAAACTTTATTCTGTTGTAGATATGTTTTTTTTGTAACTGTTGATTAATTGATTATTGATTGGGTGTTTGATATTTTGTTTGTAAAGTGGATTTTTGTCTGCGTGTTATTTTGGCGCTCATTAGATATGAGGATAAAACAAGTATGATCCGCCAAAATTTAGATGTATTTTATGTAAAAGTCCGTCTTGTTGCCTAAATGACATTCTGGTGGCTATCTATATTGCCTGTGTATCTCGGCTCCTGAAATTGCCATTTTAATGCAAAAAATAAACACGAATTCATTTATTCCGGCTTTTAATTGCATTGATAAACCAACTAGGTAGAATATTTTGGTTCTTTTTTACAAAATAACCAAATGCAGAATCTAATACATATGTCTTTGCCCAATCTTCATTTGATCTGACGGACCTGCCATATGCCTGTATTAGCTTTAGTGCTGTTTGCCAATAATACCACTCTTCGTCTTCTTTTCTTTTTGCATTGATCCATCTGTCGCTTTTATTTGGATAAGGCACCTTTGTTATTATTTGAAACCTTGAGAGATTGTCCTTTAAATCAAGACCTGTATGCAAAGATGGGGATATGAGAACGGTTGGTTTTTGTGTGCCCATGTGTTGGAAAAGGACCTCATCTCTTTGTATTTCTGGATCTGTTACCAACAACCTTCTTGAATTTTCTTGTGATATGTTTTCTTTGATGAATCTAAGCTGTTCGTATGACAATGTGTGAATTATCCACTTATCATTCTTGTGGACATACATTATATTGTCAACAGTTTGTGCAATACGAGAGATCACATCACTAGATTGCAGATTGCTGTAATTAAGATATGCAATATCCAGAGTGTGTATAGGCCTATTTCTAATTGGTAAGTCTGATTGTATTTGTATGTGTTTTACCTCATCGGGATTGAGGCCAACACTTTTACAAAATGTTTTGTGGTTTAATATCGTTGCACTCATTATCAATGTTTTTGAGGCTTTTCCAAACATAAATTTGCAATAGGGTGCAATATCCAATGGCTTAAACTCTACCCTAATTGCTTTGTAATCTTCCTTTCTTATTTCAGAGACTATCCAATTACTTGGATTTGCTAGGATGCTGTTTATAGTTCTTGTAAGTCTTTCGGTATCCCTGATGATATCCACAGAAAGCTCGCTACCACAGTTCGTTAATTTGTTTGGCACTGTGCTTTCGTTTTCATATTCTTTTGCCATTTCTTCGTCACTGTCAAACAAATCACACGCAGAAACCATTTTTTTCTGACTTCTTTATTGCCCTCCTTAATGCAGCCGATTTTTCCTTCACCGTAATTGAATTTGACATTTCTTTCGATCTTCAGTGATTCTGCTAAAGACCTATTGCCCATTAACCAGAGCATTTTTGACTCTAGATCTATCAGAAAATCAACCCATCTTTCTATACTGTCGTACCCATAATCGGCAATTTTGAAATTGCCGATGTATTTTCTCCACCTCCTTTTAGATATTGCTAACCCTCTAAACTTTACAACTTCTGTTTCTAAAAGATGCCCATCATCTAGTATCGGTAGATCTCTTTCATGAAAACTTTTACTGTGTGAAACAAGCGCCAAGAAAATGGAATAATTGAAAATGGAGTGGCTGGCGGCTAATGCAATGTTTAGCTGATCAAAGTATTCGCATGGCCTCCACTCCTTTTTTTGTTCTTTAAGATTTTTTATTGGCAGCCATTGGCGGTATTCCTTTTGATAGTGTTGTTTTTGTTCTTTAGGGATGTCTGCATGTTCCTCTTTTGTTCCCCTATTGCTAATTTCGTAATCCTTTGCGAATGTTCTGTATTTGCAGCCATTTGCTTTGAATGACTCATCTGTTACACAGGGCCCGTACTCTACTGTTGTATGATAACATTCATCCGGATTATCTGAAACACAAATCCCGCACCGGTATGTGCCTTCTCTTATAAAATCCTGTTTTACTAAACATGGGAAATTGTTTTTTCCCTTTGCTACATTTATGTATGGAAAATCTTTTGAATATTGGGTTTGTAAATCCTTGGTGGCAGTGCAAATGTAGCTTGACCCTAGACTCAAAGCTGTTGCTATCGCTACTGGGCTTTTTCCAAAGCCCGCAGGTGCTTCCAGAATGATATATTTATAGCCAGAATTAAAGGCATTGCATATGTCATCTAACACCGTTTCCTGACTGGTTCTAGGGGCAGAAAATGGAAAATTCTTTAAGATTTCAATTTTATTTATCGATTGGGGCAGTTTGTAAAGTTATGGGCGCCTTCCTATGTATTATGATTTCTATCAGTAAGTCCAAAAAGCTACAATGTGTTTACATAATACTGTGTCTGATTCTCTTTAGATGACGATAACCGTGGATGCTAATTGGCTCTTGTCTCATTTGGATGACCCAAATGTTGTAATTATAGATGGAAGGGGGCTGATGCCTTACAGATTTGGACACATTAAAAAAGCCACACCCCTAAATGTTGAACAGGTTGTTTTTATCGACGACAATGGTTCTAATCTGGTTATTAACCCTCAAACAGCAGAAAAGATCTTTAGCAATCTTGGTATTGATGATTCTAAGGCTGTAGTGGTCTATGGTGAATATCCAGACCCATCTGCTGCAAGAATCGTTTGGACCTTGATATACTATGGACACACTGATGTAAAACTTTTAGATATGGGATACAACCAATGGCAAAAAGCGGGATTACCAATTACTACTGATGATACTACGCACAATTCCAAAACTAAAGATTTGTCAATAAACGTGGATACCAAATTTGTTGCAAAAATAAACCATGCAACAAGAGCTGATGACCAGACGATAAAGGAAAAACAAAATGACCCAAATGTTGTAATAGTTGATGCAAGGACGCCCCAAGAGCATTTTCAGGCAAGGATTCCGGGATCAATTTTGCACAACTGGGAAGAAGGATTAGGCGATTATGGGCAAATGATTAAAGATAAAGAAGCATTGCGAAAAGATTTTGAAGAAAAAGGCATTACCGCAGACAAGGAGGTTATTTGCTATTGTCATGCTGGAATGAGGGCATCTCACAAATATCTGCAATTAAAGAATGCAGGATTTGATAATGTACGGGTGTATGACGGTTCAATTATAGACTGGGCCCAACGACGCAATCCGCTAAGATAAAAGATCATCACCTATTGGTGCAAATACCGTATTTTTTGCATTCTATTGGTTTAGAATACGGCCAGAGCTAATCAACACCGATTTGATGAACGTCAGGATAATGATTTATTTAACCAATTTCTGTTTGCTGCTGACTGACATATATTGGCCTGAGGCGTTGCCGGCTACTCCTATACCGGTTGGGCTGCGATTTTGACAATGAGGGTGATGGTATCTTCTCCTTATGTGTGATGTTTATTGAGTTAGAATTTTAAAAACAAAGATATAGACAGATGGATTATTCTTTTTTCTGGATACTGGGTTGCACTCGCTTGAATATAAAAAATAAAAGTAGTAACAGAAACAAATTCAAAGGAAAGGTTGTACTGATAACAGGCGCTTCCTCTGGAATTGGACGGCAAACCGCAATTGATTTTGCAAGAAATGGCGCAAAAACTGTCATTCTGGTGGCCAGGTCTAAATCAAAATTGGAAGATCTGGAAAAATCCCTAAAAATAAACTTTCCATCTGAAATAGTTGTATATCCATGTGACATTTCAAAAAAGGCGGAAGTTGTTAAAATGGGGGGAGAACTGCTTGAAAAACTCGGGTTTATTGATATTTTAGTTAATAATGCCGGTTTTGGAATACTCGGTAAGGTGCATGACCAAAGCATTGAAGACATCGAATCAATTACGTTCACAAATTATATGGGCATGATATACTGCACAAAACTATTTTTGGATTCCATGATCTCAAGAAAATCGGGACATATAGTTAACGTTGCCTCAGTTGCCGCAAGTTTTGGTGTGGCTGGCCTAGCTGCGTACTGTGCCTCAAAATACGCAATGCTGGGATTCTCTGAATCGTTGTATCATGAATTGCATGGAACTGGTGTAGGCATAACTGTGGTGAGCCCTATTGGGGTAAAGACTGACTTTTTTACCAATGCATCATTTAAAGATCGTGTCCCTAACTACACCGGCTTTATGCTTAAACCGGAAAAGGTGTCGGAATCTATTCTTGCAGCCGCAAACTCGCGTCGCCTTGAGATGATAGTTCCTTTTTATGTGAGAGTGGGTGTTTGGCTAAAACACACAATGCCATACATTATAAATCCAATGGTTGGATTTATTTTTAGACGACAGCTAAACAAACCAAAAGAAACACCATAGTCATAGCATAACATGCCTAATAATTATCTAGATTCTTGTTAGTTCCACACAGAGAAAAAAAACACAGGTTGTGTGTGCTGTGGTTATGTGTGACGGTATTGCTATCTGTCTTGAAACCAAGAAAAAAATAAAACTAAAAAATGTGTATTGGCATAATCTTATAGATCTTTTTATATGCAAACTATTCACCCTGAGGCCATAGATTATCTGATTTCTGTAGATGGCTTTTCCGATTTTAACGGTGCCCAAAAAGACATACTGGATAAAGACTTTACCAATTATTCCTTTAATTATATCGTTGCCACAAATACGGGGACTGGAAAAACGGCACTCGCACAACTGCGCATTGTCGATGCTCTGAAGAAAGGGCAAAAAGTCGTATATATTTCTCCATATAAAGCAATCGCAGAAGAAAAAAGAAACGACTTTGAGTATTACAACAAATATGGGTGGTCATGTGTATCTTCTGCAAATCCTGATGAGACAAAAGACAGTATTGATTACTCAAAATTTAATATAATTTCGATGACCTACGAAAAGTTTGATTCGGTTTTAAATAATGCTAGATTTGTTCATGGCTGGTTAAGGGGGATAGGATTGTTGGTAGTAGATGAGGCGCACATGATAAGTGATACGGAGAGAGGACCAACACTTGAATCATCCATTACAAAAGTCATAACCCTTTTTGATAAAAAAATTAGAATCCTCATGCTAAGTGCAGTTCTGTCAAATGTGGAGATTGTGGCAAAGTGGATCAATGCAAAATATGGTACTAGCAATTGGCGGCCTGTTGATTTAGAAGTGGGATTTGCTATCTATGGTGGTGGCGGTGGCGGCAGTGGGAGCAATAGGAAAAATAGCATTGCTGACAAATCTCTAAAGGATTGTTATGAATCCAAAATACCAAACAACACTTTGAAACCAAGGGATCTTTTTGTAAAATATGGGAGTCTCAATGCAATTAACGATTCTATTTGCAAATTTGGCTTGAAAAATCATTCTGAGGGGGAGGAATTAACCTCCACTGCCTCCGCCTCCTCCAATAATAACAATTCTATAAATTTGGTCTCAGGCCAAAATATGGATGCTCCTGGAAAAAGGGGCAATGAAACATTGCTGTTTCATGCTATCTACAAAAACTTACACTTTACTCAGAGAGCAGACAATGTTGAAAATCCATTGTGGTTTTTGTCAGAGCAAACAATCAAAGAAAACGGCCAAATTCTAATTTTTACCACTGATAGGGCTAGCGCAGAGTCTATTGCCTCTAAATTGGCGTTTTCCATGCATAACTCAAAGAATTTTTACAACTATCTCTCTACATTTGATGTCAAAGAAATTGAGAATAATTATATTTCAAAAATGAAATCAAAGGATGAAAAACTTGCCGCTGCTATGATTAATGGTGTAGCTTTTCATCATGCCGGCCTTGATTTGCAGAAAAGGAAGTTGGTCGAAGACGCCTATAAGTCCGGCAAGATTAAAATTCTATTGAGCACTACTACCCTTATTGCCGGAGTCAATCTGCCTGCTACATTGGTGATTTTTGATTCACTGTCATTTTGGAACGGTGTCAGCAAACAGATGATGACAAAGAGGGATTTTCTAAATGGATGTGGGAGAGCGGGTAGGCCTGGATTTGAAACTCGAGGAAGAGCATTAATTATGGCCTCCTCAATAGCATCCGCTATTCAGTTTATCTCAAGACCTTTAGAAAAGGTGGAAAGTCAATTTACACTTGATACACTTGTGTTCCAAACATTATCCATAACAAAAAGAAATGCCGATAAAGGACAAAAATATACGACTATCAAAGATATAGATGATTTTTTTAGAAACAGTTTTTATTTTTCCTGTGGCTTTAAAACTGATGTCCGCAGTTACCTAAAGCAACTTCTCAATATGGATATGATTTCCATTTGCAACGTACCTGACCAGCAAAGCAATGATGCAAGTAACAGGCCCATTGGAAAAGGCTTGGATGCCTTAAGAGATGAGAATGTTGCTAAAAACTACAATGGTAAACCAGACAGCCAATCAGGCGTTGCGTTTTGCATTACGAGTCTTGGTTATGAGACAATAAGGTTCTATTTGAATCCACGTACTGGGTATCTTATACGTAATATGCTCCTTGCATCAGAATCCTATTTCTCAAAGACAAAGTTTGATTCTTCAGGGTTTTTCTTAAGAGTGAGTGTTCCCAGAAAAATTACCGCCTTATCTTTTATTCACACACTAATGCATGCAAGGGAGTTTCAAAATCTGTGGAAAACCACAAAAAGAAAAGAAGATGAGATGGAATTTGCAAGGGATCACATTGAGGAGATAATGGCGAACTCGGCAATGTATCTGCAGCAAAAACTGACTGAGGATGAGCGAAAGTGTCTTTGTACTTCTATGGCATTTTATGATAAACTAAATATGGATGACATCGAATATAGGGCAAACTTTGAATCCCTATACCCCCGATTTGGACGAGGGGATTTTGCAGCTCTTCAGGAAAATATGGACTGGTTGGTAGGCGCAGCATTGAGAATTGCCAAAGTTATTTTGATCCCAAACTCAACATCGTCTGTTGAAATAACCAATATCCTTTTAACCTTATCAAAAAGGATTGACGCTGGAATGGTAAAAGACGACCTTTTGGAATTATGCCGGATACGAGAAATCGGGCGCATTAGATCATTATCCCTTGCAAATGCGGGAATCAAATCAATAAAACAACTTATAGACCCAGATAACAAACGGACTGTGTCTCATGCTCTTGAATCAGAGCAATTGGCAGAAAGGATAATTGATAATGCAAAAAAGAATCATGGCAAAACCTGACCGTTGGCATTCACCGTTTTTGTCTTTTTGATTCTTTTTCGACCTCCATTACCATCCTTGTTATAGATTCTCTAAAAACAAGCAAGATGTTGTTATAGATCATTATTTGACTTATTCTATGCGAATTCGGCTTTAGGAAATATCCTTTTTTTCCTAAGCAATAAAAGTCACTTTACTAATTAAATTGATAAGCCTTCTCGCCTTTGTTTTACATTGTATCATAGTTTTGTTGTCTTAGGTGATATTTTTAAATACAAGGAATGAAAAAGTTAATGGGTTTGATGCTCAAATTTGATGTGTCCCGAGTGCCAGGTGCAAGGTACAATGTTTGCATTTTAATTTTTAAATTATTCTTATGGGTGATATGACTTTGGGGTGTAAAAAACTGTTATACCTCAATTCCGTTGCCAGTTTTCACAATAAACGCACAGCTCATTTCAGGTTCCAACCTCCCTTTCAACAGCAAGCATCTATGCGAATACATATAATATTTGCAATCTTTGCATCTGAAACCCTCTGTAGCTTCTTTTATTGCCCGACCTGTATTATAATCTAATTTTTCCCCACCTTTTTTCACATAATCCCAGACAATGTCTCCCGGTAACATGCCATGACCTTTTGGAGAAAAATGCACTGAAATGCCCCTCTCATTATTGACTTTGCCTTCTACAATATGGCATATCTGTTCAGCAGGCAAATTGAACTTACATTTGCCACAAGAAGGTTGATGCTCCCTGCCATTTTGGCTAGGGTGTTCGTTTTGTTGCTGTTGTTTCTGTTGCTGTTCCCTATAACCTGCCTCGGACTTTGAAACCTTCTTTCCTGTCTTTAGGTAATTGTACAGCAGTTGATCTGCAGCTTTGATATCCTCCTCTGTCTGCTTTCCTATTGATTTGGCAATGCCTGATTCTTTGGCCATGCTCTACTAGTGATTATATAATAATATGTTATTATCTTGTATCATGACATGATATGGCGGGAGACGTCAACAACAGGTTCTATAGGCATTTCAGAGTCTATCCATAGAAGAAATGGAGAGAGTCTGGGGGATCACTGTGATGTTGCGGTGTGCATTCATCCTGGTTGGGATTTGCTTACAGGATGGCTAGGGATACGTGAAAGCTGGGTGGCAATATTTCAAAATACCCGTAGAATAGAGTTCTTGATGACAAATGCCAAAATATAGATATTTGGCGATGCTGTTGTTGTGGTGAGTTTTTAAAATATCGAAAGCACCATGTATATGAACATGCCATTAAATCTGGAGTACTTGCTACAAACATATTCAAAAAACTTGAAAGTGATTGGTCAATGATTCATCATCATGGCTCGATGGTAACAAGATATGTGCCACCAAACGTTTCGACACAGCAGCAATTATGTTAGGGTATGGTCTCTGCCTTGATAGTTAGTATGCCGTATTGCCATATAATGCCGTGTGACATCTCGTTTGTAATGATTATTCATTTTTTTGGTTATGCATTGTGCATCTTTGCATAAATTTCATTTGATTTTTTGTTGTATCTGTTATATTGGATTCGGATTTCCCTTACTTGTTCTCAAAAGTAAGTTATCGCATTATTTATTTGTCTTGGAATATGGTTATCTAAAACAATGAATAACCATATAAATAATGTTATGCTGGTTAAATCATCAATTGGACCAAATACCTATAAGAAAGTTATCCCTCAAGAAAAATGTTATTGGCAGATTTTCAATCAATTTAGTTTTTATTTTTGTTATTATGCATAACAGGATTGAGTTCTACAAGCGTAACCCCAGAACCTTTATCCATAATTAAGATGATTATAACTATAAGGTAAATAAAATGTCTGATCGTTTATTCCCAGAAGATAATTCAGACTATGTAGAAGCTAGAATAAACAATATTGGATTTCTTGACTCTATGGGATTGGAGGGTGCTATTGTTCTAAAATCTGTCGATGGTGTTGAATTCCCAATTGTTGCTTTCTCAGGCGAGGTGGCTCAGCATATTGCTCTTTTTCAACAAGGACAAAAAAATGCCATACCCACAATATACAACCTAGTTGAAGAAATTGCAGTTATGCATGATTTGCTTTTACTGGAGGTAAGAATATACCAAAGCGAATCCCTGTTGCGTGCAAATCTATACTTTCAAAATAGAAAAAAAGAAATTTTGATATTGAGAAACTATCGCGCATCAGATGCAATAGCTTTAGCTGCATACTATGACATCCCAATAAAATTAAGAAAGACTTTGCTAGAGAAAAAGGACAGAGAGATTGGTGTTTGAGCAACTACACTGTTATCCCAAAACTAATCAAGTGTCAGTAATAGCCCGGATTTTTATGCACTAGTTATTGCTTATACGTAGGTTTAAGTCAATCATGATTAGTTTCCACAATTTTTCAAATAAAGAATCATTGTGATGATGGGTTCTCAAAAAAAGTTACCCACGTGTGTAAATATACATTATCCTGGTGTAGGACACGCATTTGCAAACCATTCTAATAGTAATTTTGCCCCGGAAGAAACTGCTGACGCATGGAAAAGGAGCTTAAATTTCTTGAGAAAATATGTATAGTCATACATTGCATTGGAATAGAAAATAAAAACCTACACAGCATACAACGTGTTATTTGTTTTTTAAATCTGATTTTTCTGATTACGGTGGATTATGATCTCTAATATTTTATTATATGAATTGATGAAACCTTTTGCATATCTGTTGGCATATTTTTCTGATCCCTTGTGAATGCCTCCTGTTGTTCTTATGTGGTGGTAAAACTCATGTAGTACTATAAAGGGGTTGTAAAATATGTCGGAATTTATACAATATATCTTTCTCTCTCTTTGAACATAAACCGCATATACCGTTCTTCTTTTTCCCTTTATGGTTCCAACAACTATTTGAGGTGGATTGACTTTATAATGTGTGCTAAGGCTATGCAACGCCTCCTCGGTTTTTTTATCTAAAATCATCTGTACTACTTTGGCCTTTGCCAAATCGTCAAGCTCTATGATGTCCTTTATGGCCAATTTCTTATCATATGCCCTATTTTAGCTAACCCATCATAAAAAATATTTGTAAATTTGTTCTACAGCGTAACACAAATGCAACGCATACCTTGGGCCCATCTATTTGCAAATGTTGTTTTTTTGCATACTGTGATGTGATTTTTCTAGATTGTCTTGTCTGTATGCCTCTGCTACTGGATGTATTTCAATTGCCTTTATTACAATGACTAGAAGGCAATAAGCATGACAATGTTTTGATCCACGTTTTGTACATGTGTGCTACTATTTTAAACAGCGGGGGTAGTTTTGGATTCCCTAGAAAGTACTGCCTTTTCATCTCTAGCCTATGCGTAGTTGGTCTGCCGATAAACTGCCATATGTGACAGAGGCAAAACGTTGTCTTATTGGATAGTTATGCACAGTACGAAAAATCCAAAAAATTCGTTTACACTGATGGATGTTGCTATTCTATAATAGGCGTAGTGGTGCATATACATATGCATGCAATTAAACAATGCACCAAAAGATTGGAAATTAGTCTCTACCACAAAAATTTATTCTGACTATTATATCCATTTGTATGAGGATATTCTTAACATAAGAGGCAGAGAGAAAACATACATTAGAGGGGTAAGGAAGGACTATTCTACCATTGTCCCTTTTGTTTCCGATGATGAAATTTTGGTTATTGAAAGCTATAGGCATATTGTAGATTCAATTCAGATTGAGGTGCCCTCAGGTTACATTGATGGGGGTGAAACTCCAAAACAAGCTGCAATAAGGGAGCTTGCAGAGGAAACAGGTTACGCTGTAAAAGATGTCATACCAATTGGCACTTATACCACGGACTATACCATGTTCGAGCAGAAAGGGAATATTTTTGTTGGGTATGGTTTGGTTAAAGAGCAAGAACAGTCTCTAGGGATAATGGAAAACATAGGTGTTGCCACAATGAAAATAAGGAAAGTCAGGAAATTGCTTTTAGAGGGGCGCATATTAAACGCAGCGTCTATTGTTGCTTTGTACAGAGCCATAAGTTTTCACGACATCTCCTATTAGCGTGACTGGTGTTAGTGGCCACTGCAATAAATTCAACGAACCTTTCAAAACGAATTACCTATTTGTAAATGAATGTTTGCCGTTATTGATGGTGTTTCCTAATTAGAGACCAAATGTTGCCCTGATTTGAGTTTGAGACGATGGCAATTATTCCTAATGCCCCATGGGTCCAAAGGGGCTTGTTCCTTGAACTCTGCACCTGTCTCATTGCCAAATTTTTGGCTATTGGCTGAGGTTTTATTGATTGAAGGTGTGTGTGATTGCCAAACCAAAAATGGAGAAAGGGCATTTTGGGATTTATTTCCTGTTGTTACGATAACACTCACATCCAAGGTGACTTGTTATACTCTCCAAAAGCATACAATAAGCCATCCCTCCCACCCATAAAGAGCATGTTATAGGCAATGCATGGGGAGGAGTCGATTATGCCCATGGTAGGGAATTCCCATGTTTTTTTGCCTGTTTTAATATCAATGCCATATATGTGGGAATCCATAGAGCCAAAAAACAGTGTTTCATCCTTTATTGATATTGCAGGTGAGGACCATATCCTGTCTCCCGACATGAACTCCCAGGCTTTCAGCCCCGTGTTACAATCAAAACAGTATATTTTTCGATCCGATGCTGCAAAGAATACCTTTTCCTTTGAAGTTGCGGGAGAACTGGAGATGGGCTTGGTAATTTGATTTTCCCATTTGATGGACCCATTCTGTTGATTTAAACAATACATTGCACCATTTTGAGTTCCAATAAACATCATGTTGGGATTGTCCTCTGATAGGCAGGGAGAAGACGACCTTATTTTGCCTTTTAATTTTGTTTTCCATTGCAACTTGCCTTCTGAATCCAGGCAGTATAGATGACCATCGTCAGAGCCTACAAATATTAGTTCGCCATTGAAGGAAGGCGATGACCACACTTCCCCCTGTGTGTTAAATGTCCATTTTGGATTTCCAGTTTTGTCTATTGCGTGCAACCCTTTATTCATAGTCCCAATGATAACCATGTCATGTGCTATGACTGGTGAGGAAAATGCCCCACCATCAATCTCAAAATTCCATATTTTTTCCCCTGTATTTGCATTCAACGCCAAAACTAGATTTTTACCAAGAAATTTTGTCTCTTTTATCCAAGAGTCAAATGTGGCGGTTACCAGAACACTATCCTGAATCAACGGGGTGGAAACGATGGGGCTGCCTATGTTTGAGTGCCATTTGATTTGCCTTTGGTTTATTTGTATTGCAAAAACCCTTCCTGTTATAGTTGAGGCATAAAGAACCCCCTTATCAACAACAGGTGACGAAATGAGTGGGCCTAACTCAATGACCCATAGGAGATGCGGGCTTTTTGACAACCGGGAAGAGTATGATGCTCCTGTTCGCCCATTGTCCCCCCTAAACATATTCCAGGAATTTTTTCCACCAGATGATTCCATAAAATAGCTTTAATGCAGATGTATTATAACATATTAATAAGGTCGGTAAAGATTTTTTTTGAATTATGGTTTGTTTTTGATGGTGTTTGTTTATCAATAAAATTAATAGAGCATTCATAACGCTACTATTCTAAATGTCATTGAACCTGAATTCTAAAACCCAATTAAACAATGGGATCGAAATTCCTAACCTGGGACTTGGGGTTTATCAAACCCTGACAGGAGAAATGACATTTCAGGCCGTAAAATATGCATTGAGCGTTGGGTATCGTCACATTGATACTGCAAGACTGTATGGCAATGAGGGTGATGTCGGAAGGGCCGTGAGGTCCAGTGGACCGAACTACTAGTGCAGATCCTGGTGGTAGT
>JBBJMN010000075.1:0-10778 GCA_037720485.1 Candidatus Nitrosocosmicus sp. | reverse complement strand
ATCACCAATAAATAATATGTTTTTAAAATATGGTTTTTTCATTCTACAGCGCTTTCCATCTGGAACCAATTTTGCACTGTACTCTAATTCCACATAGTTTAGTTCAAATTCTATGTCATACTTTGAGACCAATTCGTCATGTATTGAGTCGACTTTATTTTTTATCTCTTCCTTTGTTTTGTATTTCCCATTTGCTAAAAGCTGTTTAACTCCAGATGGTGAATAATGGGTATGATGCAGCTCTTTCCAATCTTTGATTAATTTATTAGCTTTGAATCGGGTCCTGAGTTCCTCTTCTTTTGATAGATTTTTGTAATTCTCTTTGCTCTTTGGAACTTCATCTTTAATCAATTCCATTACAAATGGGTTTGATAACAACGCATTAACAAGTTCAAACGGTTCTGTAGGCTTTTCCATCAAAGAATCATAATGATAAACCGCCCCAACTGAAAGGGTGTCTTTGTTAGTATATAAAAATCCCCCTCCAATGTGATTTAGTGTTACATCTCCAGCAAAAAGGTGGGCTGCACCTTCATTGTTTGCTATTTCAAATCTCTCTTCTATTATTTCCTCTGGAAGTTTTACAACTACCTTTACTCCTTGATATAGATCAGATTGTGTAAATTTACTGCGAGCACCTGTTATCTGGGCTATTTCGGAATTAACTCCATCAGCGGCAATTACTGCTTTAACTTGAAATGGCTCCAGTTCATCTGTTTCTATGATGATGGTATTTTCATCCTTCCATATTATGGATTTTACATGAATCCCTGTTACTATTCCGCCACCTGTTTTTTCAGCACTTTTCAAAGCTTCCTTTGCAAACCATGGAAGTAATTTATTTAGCAGTACCGAATATCCAAAATTTGTTTGATAGTTATGTGTGGGGGTAAGGTCAAGGGAAAACATTTTGTCTTTTGATGTCGCATGTAGTATGTATTTTGTTATCTGCCTTTCTACAGGAGCATCAGTTATGAAATTATCATAGACGTCTTCTACATTGTAGACCTTTCCTATTGTGGTGTTTTTGGAGTAAAGTAAACCACCTGACACATTTTTGGTGCCTATTTTCCTTCCTCCTTCTATGAGGATTGCTTGTTTTCCCAAATTTGACAGGTGTTTGAGTGCTGCAAGACCCGCAGAGCCTCCACCAATTATCGCCACATCAAACTTTTCCATTGTTATTTTATCTCCTGTGGTATTTGCATTTTCTCTTTGTATTTCTTTATCTCTTTGATTAAGAGAGGCAACACCTCCTCAATCTTGCCCTTGATAAAAATATCTGATTCATCTATTATCGGTGCTTCAGAATCTGGATTAATGGAAATCACAAATTCTGCTTCTTTCATTCCAGCAATATGCTGAACAGCTCCGCTAATTCCTATTGCAAAATACACAAGAGGATTAACCTTTCTTCCGCTTGTTCCTATAACCCGATCTGGAATCATATATGTTGACGACAAATTTTCATTTATGATATAAGGTTTCTTTGAAATGGGCAGTGATATCCCAATTTCTGCCTCAATCTCTTTTGCAAAGGTTTCTATCAGTTTTATGTTTTTCTCTGGAGTTTCTTTTATGCCTCTTCCAAAACTTACTATTGTTTTTTTATTGTTGAAATCGACTTTATTTTTGATTGTCCTTCTTCCAATTATCTTTACTTTAAGATCTTCTGGGAGTATGGTGGGGGTAAAGTCTATTATCTTTCCGTTTCTATTTGTGTCTCTTTCTATTTGGGGAAAAACTCCGGGGATTATGCTGCATGCCTGGGGATAAAATTCTTTTTTGTTTTCGGGATTGAGATTATCCAAACAAAGTATAGTAGTCCAAAGAAAGCCTGAAAAGTCTGGTCTATACATTTCCAAGGTCTTTTTATAACTGATTGGCTTTCCCTTAGTCTTGTGTTCGTGTCTTATTTCTAAATCATTTATTACCAGTTTATTTATATCCGATGCCAGGCCTGATTCCAATTCCGCAAGGACTGTCGATGACAAATGCCTCCCAGTATCGTCTGCAGAGAAAAACATGTATCGTGGCTTGTTAAAAGTATTGTTTGACGATGAAATTTGGGCCGCAGATGATTTATCTGTTGCAATTTGACTTATTATTTTGGTATAAAGAAGGTTTCTAGGATAGCGAAGCTCAGGGTGATCCGTACATATTACAGCATCTGCACCGTGATAGATTAACTCTTGACATAGATGTTTAATGTTATGGCCCAGTATAATTGCAACTACATTTTCTTTTGGATTGTATTTGCTATTGAAATTGTCCATTAGCCTTCGTCCCTCACCTAGCATTTCAAAACCTGCTGGTAGTACTTTACCATCTTCTTGCTCTATTACAACGTATAGATGCCTGTTGTGATTTTCTTCCTCCTTCTCTTCCTCCTCAGCAGTTCTTTTCCGATTCTCGTTTTCTGTATCATTAGCCAAAATTCCTTGAATGTTATTTGCATCCGTTTTTGTTTCTGAGACAGCTGATGTCATTTGATAATTGTCTCTCCTAAAATGCCATAAATCCGCATTGCCACTTGGCTTAGATTCTCTTGGCTGTATCCATCAACGATATCTGCTTTTCTATTTGCCTTTGCCCTTGGTATTTTTTCAACTTTGTACACTATGGTGGGGGAACCAGGCAAACCCACAGATTTTAGGTTTAGTTCCAGCGATTGAGCGCTAAAAGTCTTTAGATATTCTTTATATCTGCTTGATCTCTTTTCGGCCTCATTTTGATTCAGTGCCAGGCTAAGCCTTTGAGAAACCGTATTAAAAAAAGGGCTATAGGATGGATCAAGTGTGATAAAAATCGGCAAGGGTGCCTCTAATTCCTCTACTATGTCATTATGACCGTAGTTTTTGACTAGGCGCTGTAATCTTACGTAGCCTCTTTCCATGTCTATATTATAATCAATTACATTGCCGATAAAGGGATAACCAAGTTTCCATGCTGTCTGTGGCCCTGTTTGCCCAGTTTCGCCATCTGATGCCCTGTGTCCTGAAAAAACAATATCGATGCCTTGTTCATTTGCCATTTTCTTTATCCCTGCCCTCAAAACCTCTGATGTGGCAAGGGTATCAGCTCCTGCAAAGATGCGATCACTATAAAGATGCAATTCATCGGAATTACAAATTAGTTGAGATTGTTGTAGGGCCGCCTCTGCGATGGGGGGACCCATTGTGGCAACAGAAACATTAGCTCCGTATTTTACTTTGGCATAAAGTGCAGCTGATGATGCAACAGCACTATGGGGTCCTAAAACGTTTTTTGTTTCTGCTCTGTTTAATGTTCCATCAGAATTATAACTTACATTACCTTCAGAAAAATCGGGCTCCAGTTTAACTATAACTGCAACATTAAGCGTTCCGGAAGGATTCAACATCTGGTATTTTGCATGATGAGTTAAATGTTTTTTGAAAAAGGTAATATACACAATATTTTTTTGGTTAGTGTTTTTCAAACCCGAATAAAGCAATGCAAATAATGTCGTATTACTTAT
This sequence comes from Candidatus Nitrosocosmicus sp., assembly GCA_037720485.1. GTDB lineage: Archaea > Thermoproteota > Nitrososphaeria > Nitrososphaerales > Nitrososphaeraceae > Nitrosocosmicus. Next base: position 7,279 of record JBBJMN010000075.1, on the reverse strand, counting down.
ACTGCTGTTGCATCAAAAGTATTTCTGGAAGATGCCTCAAATACTCTGACCAAGTATTTCAAATACCTGATATATATTTTGGTAACTATTTGATACTGATTGACAAAATAGATGGACATGTTAAAATGAAAGATATGGCGTAAGATAAGATACTACAACATTTCTTTATTTTAGGCCTCCAATGTTGTTTTTAATTTGTTTAGTTTTTAGTACGATGGAAGCGTTAGGAAAAATTGCCTCTGAGTTGTATGTTTTCTAAATGGGAATTTGATTGGATTTGAGAATCAAAAAGAGACCGTTATTTTCGGTTTCAAGTTTAGATCGCGAGATAGGGTGAAAGCCTCTGTTGCGTTTTACAATGCCATGGACCCTGGTTTTGACATCAAAATCCACACCTCTTTTTTTATTGCACTCTAATAGCCACCTTTCTAGAATATGTGCAGATGTTTGGTCTGACAGTTGTCTGGTGTTGAGAAGATATGGCCCAAGAATTCTCCAAAGACAATATTTTCTGTGGTCTTCTATTGGCATATTCAATAACTGCTCAATCCAATTTATTCTTGAACCTTGTGAAGGGCTCTTGATACTTCGATTTGATACTTTTAATTGAGTTTTTTTCACATGGGGTTTTTGTTTCCTAGTTTCCGACTTTTTGAGATCAAGTTCCTGTTGGGTTAACCATGACCTAAAGTCGTAAATCAGGGGTTCTGCATCAATTCTTTTTCCATTCCACTTTTGAAGTATTTTGACCTTTGATTCCCCTTTACTTTTACCTCTTAAAAGACATTTTGAGTTATATGTTTCTGGAATCCTTATCAAATATGTTTTGTATTTTGGTCTGTGTTGTGGATCAGATTTTCCATTTGCGAAATAATTCTTGGCAAATTGCATAAAAACCTCTGAAACACAATAGTGTGAATATTCGCCTTTGTTGGCAAATAAATGGGTAAATCTCTCTTTTGAGAAGATATGCTGCTGGTTATCTAAAACTGGGGTTTGTAAAGGAAGATAGATGTGATAGCCATTGCCAGTCCAAAGGACTGTTGGAAAACATGACATTATTGCCATTTTCCTTAGAGTACTGCTCTTAACTTTATCTAGCATGTTGATGTTATAATCAAAGTTTGCAAGGTCTAGGTCAATAAAGATAAAGTTTGGAGGTTGAACCAGCATGCCGTCCTTTTCAATTATTTCGGGATAAGCATTGATGCGGCAGTCTTTGCAATCGGATTGCTCACACCTTCTTAATATTTCATCTTTTGCAGTAACCGCAAATTGCCCATTTGATTTGAAAGTCATCATTTTTCTTGGAAAGTCTCCTAATGGGCTTTGAAAATGAGAAAAGATGAAATTGATGGATTCTCATAGTTTGTAAAGTGTAGGGTATTTTGATGCCTGCTACTGTACTCTTCAACTTTACTGACATCACTATTGGATGAAGCTGTTGTTGATATTGTGCATCATTCACCTCTAAATTGCTATATGTTGTACTATAACAAAAGATAATAATATTGTTTTTTAATTTATATATTGTACTGTTATACTGTTATTAACTATATAAACAGAATAGTTTCCATTATTATTGGTAGTATTGTCTGTGTTATTTGTTCCATTTAATGGCATCTCTTTTACCCTATCCTTTCAAATTACTTTGACTGAACACGGGCAATGTGAATATCTTTTATGTCCAATGGTGATGATGGACTCTTAAAATCTCACAGCGTTATAGAAAGGATTTGTGTTGTATGTTGGGATCGGAAACCTTTGGCAAAACATCATCATCGCAAGTAGCATCAAATTTGGAATCTACACCTCAAGAGAATGCGATAAGGAAGTAAAGGAGAAGGAAACAGAAATTTTGTTCTGTTACGATGTTATCTTGATTTACCAAAGAAATATTTAACATGCGGCCTGTATAGATAGTATAATATTATTGCATTAATACCCACTTTATACAGCAATATAGTTGACCCTAAAACTAACGGATTGTTGATGTTGGTGATTGGAAAATTGAAAAAAGAACTAGCCAAAAAAGTTACCGAAGCTACTATGTTAAATACAGAAACCACTAGGGTGGCTGACCATGCCCATTCTCTACCTTTTAATAATCCATAAAACATGATTATGGAAATTATTCCTAGTAGCAAAAAAATTACATCTCCACTGAATATGGATAGTAACCCTGAGACTAGAGTGAGAATCGCAATAAATGCTATTCCTTTGGGCTTGTTAGCTTTCCTAGTCAATATGCTCAAATAATTAAATAGATAAATAAAGATTTATTGAATGTCATTTTTATTGGCAAAAAAGAATCAAATTTGATTTAGATTTTTTATATTTTACTTTAGGTAATCTATGAATGGGCCATAGGGTGAGTATTTATTTGATATTGTGATATAGGCAGTTTTGTGTGGATTTAGTCCTTCTCTTGGACCATCTGTTACCTTAAAGGTACATGTGGTTTCTTTACGATTCCGAATCTAAACAGCGGCAGCATCAATCATATGTTATCAATCCCAAACCAACATCTTCAAAAACTTTAGGCTAAATATTCATTTGCGATTAGATGGTTAAGTAATTGCAATTTCATTTCGAAGTACATCCTTGTTGTTCTCTAATTGTTCTAATTATTTGCAGAGGGGATTACACAAAGAAGTAATTTATTGTGTCATACCAAAATTTTTTGCCATTTTTTATTCTTTTTATTACTAATATGTGATTTATTGTCTTGGCTTTTTCCAATTATAATACTAAAACGTGATGCGAATTGAAATGAAACTCTTCTATTTTAAAACTGATTGTATGGGAATTTGAAAGTAATAATATTATTTGCCTAAAGTCGATCAGGAATAACTAATTTTACAACACCATTGCCAAAAGCTACATTCCTTGTAAATAATATTGATATTTAAAAGAAGATTTGTTTGAGTGTGTGTGTGTGCGTGCTCGCAGTAGGCATCGTAGGTATATGCATTGCGCATTTATGTGGTGTTTGTTGATTTGTTTAAATTATAATTTAAACTAGATCAGTTTTTGGTTAATTAATATCTCTGTACATATGTTGGTAAAAGGAACCTTGGGGGTTATCTCGACTCTAAATGGTTAATCAAATCATAATATATCACTGTAGTTGATGATTATTGTGATGGTTTTAAATTGGCTTTAGATGGCGATAGAAAAATCCTTCTTATACTGAGGCATGCCAAATCCAGTTGGAAAAACAATAGTGTTTTACCTGATCATGATAGACCGCTTAATAAACGTGGACAAAAACAAGGGATAAGAATGGGAAAATTACTAAAAGAATTGGGTAATATTCCGGATTATATCATAACCTCAACTGCTAAAAGAGCCGTTGATACATCTAAACTGATAGTGGAATCATCTGGATATGGCGGAAGAGTGGAATTGGATTCGTCATTGTATCATCATGAATCAGCAGAACAATGCGTAAAAATTCTTAGTAAAATGCCAAATGGTTACATAAAAGTGCTATTGATAGGGCATAATCCTTCATTAGAAGGCCTTATTAATAGACTAACAAGCAGGACGGAAATAATGAAGACCTGCTCTCTTGCCCAAATTGATTTGCGGATAAAAAGTTGGAAAGATATTGTTTATGCTGAAAATGTGATTGGCAGTCTAGTTAATATTTGGCATCCAAATTTAAACAAATAATAGTTAATTATATCATTTGAATTTAGATATTAGATATATACAAAAAATTATACTTTTTTAAAGATGCCCATCATTAATAGTTATTTTTGTAGTTCCCTCTTTAGTCACGGTGCTATGTTTTATCTGTTTCATGTATTTTATTCAATCCCTTTCTTATACTCGGACTTTGGTAATTACCATTTAAGTCTTATACTGTTGCAAAATTTCATAATTACATCTAAAACTCCAATAAGAGTATAATAGACATTATGGTTAATGAACAGAATCATTATTTTATAAACCCAAATAAGGTAACAACATTAGGCAAGTGTATACAAGTAATTGATGGGTCAGGGGTATCCAGTAATATTTTACGAGCACTGGATTTGAATTGGATACTGAAACGACTAAATGATGTTGAAACTAATGCAATGTTGTAAGTTTTTACACTGTTTAGTCTTTATTGGTGTTATCTTATCTTAGAGTAAATGCCATCAGTAAATTTTTAATATGGATATTTGCAATTACAACCTATACTAAAAGAGAAATTTTTTTTGCCAAACAGATATCTTGTAACTTCAATTATTCTTTTATCTTTTTTCATTGTTATCGCATTAATTGTTTCGCCGAACTTGAGTATATGTTGCAATTCAGTAATTGAATCCGATAACACAATTTATCTTTATGTAAATGACTCTCACTATGTTGCCATTAATCAATTCATGGTATACCTTACCCTATACGGAAGGGATTTGTTTTGGGTATCAATAACTATCCTGTTATTTGTTTTTGGTGGACGAAGCGGCAAAAAGACTGCATTTGTATTATCCATTGTGTTACTAACTCTAATACCAATAGGTATCGCTGCAAAAGAAATCGTAGAAAGACCAAGACCGTTGATTCCTGAAACAGGTTTTTTAATTCCAGCAGATTCCGAGTTCTCATTTCCATCTGGCCATGCCCTTATCGTATCTGCGGGGGCAGCAACGGTGTTATCGTTATTTAGGGGCTCTAGAAAGAAATTGTCAATATCTTTGGCATTGACGCTAGAGTCTGCGCTTGTGTGCATTTCCAGAGTATATGTTGGCGGTCATTACCCTCTTGATGTAATTGGGGGGTTATTACTTGGGATCGGAATATCCTTTCTTTTCCTGTGGAAGGAGAAGAGGCTGGAAATCATACATAATGCAATAAACAGGTGGCTCAAAAACCGATATAAACATAATTGATGTTTTCAATAGCCTGATACGCAATTATGTTCATTGATATTGTAATTGGAAATCTGTTTTCAAATGTAGTTGTGTTGTTGTTGTTGTTGTTGTGGAGAAACTAGGTGGATGAAAAGCACATTTGAGTTGTAATTATATTTTTAGTTTCCTCATGACTAGAATAATCACTTGTGTATCAAGAAAAAATGATACCTATTAAATTTGTCAACCGATCATAATGCGGTTAATGGTGACCTATACTTGTAAATGGATAATAATTATTGTAGTCTGTATGGCAATAGATAGCCAAAGCAAGTAAAAAAAATGGTGGATAAAAAACAATCTATTATCTTTGGAGTATTTGGTTATTACCAGCCCGATATTTGTCCCCTGATTTCACCATTTGGATTTTGTGCTGTGTGAACATTAACATAGGTGCTTCCATTGCCCATTGCAGTAACCAATTCATAGATTTGTTTACCTTGCATTGGACCATCTAGCTTGTCTGCTGCAGACATGTTTTCCATGTTTACTTCACTTCGTGGTGAATCAAATTTGATAAACGTGACAACTGATGGCCCATTCTCTCCTGGACTTCCACTATGAATATGGCCTGCTGTAGCGCCTTGTAGATTGGTGGGGGTAATAATAGAGTGCACACTATCGCCCATTGGAATAAATACTGCATTTCCTGTTGCTTGTGTTTGGACGGGCGGAACTTTTTCTTAACCTGAAAGTTCTGCATTAAATCCGCTTTGAGCAAAGGCAGTGGAATGGAAGTTTATTGCAGCTACTGCGGTTATCATTGATAAAACGACAGTTAAAACTGCAATTGTCTTGCTAGTAGTGTTCATGAGTAAAGTTAAGGAATATGGTATATGAACACTGATACTATTTTCCAATTTTGACATTATTTTTGGAAATTCTTGAACAATTGTTTGATTAATTTACGATAAATAACCGGTTCTTTATAATTATCAATTTTATTGATAGTGTATTGTATTGGTATGTGCTGTTGTAGCATAAGTTTCAATGTCATGCAATTAAAAAAGTCTATATCAATTTTAAACTGCTGGAAACATAGGTGGCGAGTTATTTTATTTTCCTAAAATTCCAATTAATAGTTGGAGATATGATGCTATTTGGACAAATTGGCAAATAATTATGCAGGGCAAAATGTTTTATCATGAAATTTCTGAAATTAAAATGAAAAATCATCTGTTCCTTTTAACAAGTACCATAATCTTTAAGATACCTCATGGGTGAGTGCAATGTTATTTGGTGTCTATGCAGGGCAAAATAAAATTTGTCTGTTTTTGAAAGTTGAGGTATGTGATGTAAAGTATTTACTTTTTTTACTTTCTAAGATATATCTTTATCATGCATGGGCCATACTTTGAAGAAAAACCTACAATCCTTCTTTCATCTTCAACTACTTGGCTTTCATCTGCTGTTTCTGTTACTAAAGAAGATTATTTAATCAAAAAATATAATTAATTGGTTTCCCGTTAAGGTGCAATTATCCATTAATCGTTACTCAAATCTCCTAATGGATTGCTGATTGTATCTAAGCCAGGACCTAGAAGGCCATCACCTAAACATAACAAACCCGTACACTCTTGTGGACTTGGTTCCTCCTCTTCTACTTCTTCTGTTATAGTGGATGATGTTGTTGAGTCGGTATTTGAATTGTAGTTGTAATTCTCATTGCAATACATGTTTTTGCTATTTTCATTATTCATCTCGCTGCAAACTGCAAACACTTTGTCGTTATTGCTGATTGTAGCAATAAACATACTTGCAGTAACGATTGAAAGTATCATTGGTATCATCAATATGATTTTCATACTGTAAAATATAATCATAAATAATATTAAAATTTATTATCCATGTAATACTGCAAAAAATTTCACTAAGTTTTTTCTGCTAGCTGAACTTTGAAAAAGACCAATATTGTAAAAAGTAAACAGAAATGTCGATGTGAATGATATGTGGAAAAAGGTTGCATCTATTGAATTACTTCGTTATTTTGATGATTCATCATGAGTACGCTCAATCACAAACTGTGTATTTTAATACTAGAGTGAATATTCATTTACTTTTTAAACAAATGTGATAGAAATGGTATTTGCTTTCTTTGAGTGAAAAGTATTCTCAATTTGTTTGCATTGCCTTCGTATTGAAATTCATAGTTTAACCCGAATCTTTCATGGTTGTTGTAACGGGCCTTTTGACTATGGACACAAAAACATCCAATTTTGTATTAGAAAATACTTCATTAAGTGTATTTCTTTATAAATTGACAGGGCATACTTTTGATTTCATTCGATAAAACAAATGTGGAAAGCAGAAAATAAAAATCTGGTAATGGTGTATTTGTGTCGTTGATTGCGAGTTTTTGAGTCATCATGCTC
>JBBJMN010000074.1:0-10853 GCA_037720485.1 Candidatus Nitrosocosmicus sp. | reverse complement strand
TCTATCGCTGTAATCAATATTGTTCAATCCATTCTATTACGTATTGGTTTGCCTTGCATAGGAATATGGTTAATGCATGTTGTTGCCATTTTTGCAAGAGGTGGTTGTGGTTGCCGCTAATTGAAATTCATACCTTATGGAGGGGAGGGTTGCGGCCAAAATGCTGCTAGTTGGTAAATGGCAATATTAGGAAAAGAATAAATCTATAAAATATTTAATATACTAGTTATTTAATTTCAATTATTTTGGCAATATTTGATGCTCAACATGAAGTGCCTATTACTAATTGGTTTATTCCTTTTCTTCTTCGACTTCTACCCATTCGCCACTATCAATATTTTTATAATTATCCCAGTCTTCTTCCGGAATGGATTTAAGCCATGGTGGTACGTCTGGGTGTTTACTTTTCCATTCTTCAGTCTCCGTTCTTTCTTTTTCTTCTTTTTGTTTTTTCAGTTCTTCCTTACTTCTTGATTCCTGTTGCTCTTTTTGTATCTTGGTTAGTCCTTCTTTAAGAGCGCCGCTAGCCTTATCAACAGCAATAGAAGAAAGGGTATCCCTTTTGGAATGAATCATTGAATCATCGTCAATCAATTGAACAAGGTCTCTGATGGTTGTGGTGTTGTCTAACTGTATCTTAAGCGCTGAAATGCCAAGGTATATGGCCACAACTTTCTGAACTGAAATCTTCCTGTTGTTATAAAGCCTTAAGATTTCGTCAGCAAGGTTCATTTTGGTGTTTTTCATGTAGTCAAGAATCCTGTCGATTGCGGGTAGTGGTGCATCATTTTCTTTAGGTTGCTTTTCACTGGACTTTGATGTATAGTCCTTAATTGCCAAGTTGCAAAGATAGTCCGATACGGATATGCTTTCTTTCCTCAAATTATCGATTATATCATCCATGAGAGAGTATTTTTCACTGATTGTTAGGTTTATCCTCTTTATCTTTTGATCCATTTAAGAAATAGAATCTGCTATACAATATCAGTGTTGTTGAAAAGTACACACACGGCCATGGATTGGTGTAAACAACAAAGAAAAACACACACACGAGGTACACACATGGCCCAAAATTGTAATGATAATAAAAAGAGCATTAGCAGTAGCATTTAGTATTAGTAAAGTATATATATTAGTCTCTCTTATTATAGAGATAGGTAGCGGGAGCTATAATGTAATTATATATATTAAGTATATATCATTTAGGTTGTTCCTTATAGAAATATCAAATAGTGTGTGTGATTTTCAACAGCACAATAATTCGTCTTTCAACAGTCAATGAATTCATAAAATGCCTCTATTGCTAACAATATTCCTCATTTTATTTCTGATTCTTTCTTTTATCAGTAGTTGCTAATACTGCTGTTGATTATGCCGCAGTCAAAGCCAAAGGAGCAACACCCAACATCAATAGTTTAATACTAAGCGGGGTTGTAAAAACCAAATAGCTTACATTTGTAGTGGGGATGTTTCAACCTATATTACAGACAGGATTCTCACATACATATCTGGATTCTAATGCCTGAACTAGTTAGCGGCTCAATAGCGCCGCCAAATACGAAAGTTAAAACCATAGATCAATGGCAATCTTGGCAATTATTCTGTATTCTAGATGTCCCGGGTTGACAGTATTGTGAGAATCTGCAAAATCTGCTAGTCATCAAACTTTAAGGTTGCCCAGCCGAAAATGAAAAAGTAGTATTTAGTAAGGCTTGGATAATTTGTAATGCCAAAATAATCCGAAAGAAATGGCCAAGTATCCGACATTATAAAATATAGCTGTGACACCGAGGTTTTCAATTCCAAGCATTGATCCATAACCAAAATAGATATCACCTCCAATGAATGAGATCATAGATAGAGATAGTAAAATCCACAATAAAGAGGATGGGTCTTTGTTTTTTGTATTGCATAAAATCGATATTGAAGGAATCAATAAGGCTCCATCCAGCATAGGGTATAATATACTAAGTATTGTTGCCAGAACGTCATGCTGAGCAGATACTAATTCTGCAACACCAAAGGTTAGAATGTATATATACCCTAACGCTATAGCAGTGGTCAAAGATATATGTATCAAAATATCTTCCTCACCTTGTCTTCTGAACAATCTATTCATCACAAAAAAATAATACCCAAAGAAAATGTATCCTAAAATCCAAATTGCATCAGAAGGTGAAGGAAATGGCGCATCAATTCCTAGGCCAACCACATTGTAAGCCCACAAAGAATGTGCAAGTAACCAAAGAAAGAGCCCTATGGTAAACGATAATAGAGCCTTATTTTTTATGTTTGATAATATAAGATTTTTGCTAATCCTTGTTAACATCAATGTTCCAATAATGACACCTAAAGATGAAGTTACAACATTTGTTATGTTCTCATAAAATTTTTTGGTATCCCCTTCAGAAGAAATGACCAAATAGTTGATTAAGAAAACAGAAAGAATAAGAAAAACAATGATTCTTTTTCTTACCAATGATAAGTGCTTATTTAGATTATCATTTTCTTTAGTATAATTCTCATTTATATTTGAGGGATACTTCTTGTTTTCATCATTTGTGGACGTGGGTCTCAATCTCCTTTGTAATGTGAATGTTACTCGTTATTTAGATTCTTTTAGGTTGGAATAAAACTTTAATTGATTTTATGTAAAACTTTAAAGGTTGAGAAAGTTTTTATATTTCTAATTGAGGGTAAAAACACGGTTTTTTGTAATATTATCAACCGTTGTGTTGATGTCCTTACTGGTAACTTCAGCTATCGCAATAAGCGCATTCTCAACCGCTATGACCAATGACATCATCAAACATGCAGAAGATACTATGTCTTTTTTAAATGCTGATATATCCGATGCAACAACTAATAGGCTTTTAGAATTTGAGTCACATGTTAAGAACATAGGTTTGGAAAATAATTTCAAATACTACACCAGTAATTTTTCATTAACGGATAAAAACAATGCCAACCTTTTGCTGATTAGGTTAAACAATGGATTACAGAACATCTTTTCCTCTATCTCCATTTATGATACAAAAGGACTTAAATTGGCCTCACATAACAATTCAAATAATTGGTTTGATCCTGGACTTGATATCTCTAATGAGGATATCTTCAAGAATTCGTTTAAGGACAACTCTTTCCATGACATGCATTTATTGTATTCACCGCTGTCTAAAGATTACTTTGTGATATTATCTGCACCGGTATATGGCTTGGAAGGAAATGATATTCACACCAAATCCAGCAACAAGATAGATGGCATTGTAGTTGCTTCCTATCCTGTCAGTGCACTGCTAGAAGACATACTCAGCCATTACATAATTAAAGAAAATAATTTGTATCTTTTATCAAATGATGGGACAATAATTTATTCAACTCATATAAATCAATTAAAAACACATATTTCACTTTCCAATCCGTCAAACCAAACCATTGGATCAAAGTTTACAGATGAGCCAATTTATAATCAGATTGCGGCTTCCTCTCGTTTAATTGAAAGTGGTATTTATCCACCTTTTGATAATAGTGTTTCTAGCAATTCATTATATGTTGCAGTAAAAGATGCCATAAACAATGATACTGAAAGTTATAATTTGGGAGATAGCAATAAAGGTAATTTATTCAATGATTTTATTTTAATATCCGAACTTGATGCGGGTACAGCATTTAAAGATATGTTTAACTTGAGAAGTGTTTTTGTTATCTCCACTTTTGTTATATTTATAGGCGTAACAATAGCCGCATTACATGCTTCTAAAAGCATTACGAGACCACTAATAAGACTTAAAGACTCTGCTATATCCATTACCAAGGGCAATCTGAATGATGTCATCCATCCTACTTCCGATGATGAAATAGGTGAATTGGCAACCCAGTTTGAAAAGATGAGACAGAGTATTACTCAATATATTGATGATATATTAAAAAAAGACAAAGAACTGGAAAAGGCAAATAAAGAATTGATTGAAGTGGAATATAAGAAAGACGAATTTATCGCCATGGTAAGTCATGAGCTAAAAACGCCTTTGGTTCCAATTAAAGGATATGTAGAGATGTTATTGAAACCTCGGTTATTGGGTGAACTGAATGAGAAGCAACTTAAAGCTATTCAATCCATTTACAGGAATGTGAAGAAACAAGAACTCTTGGTGGATGATATATTAGATGTTTATAAGATAGAGCTAGGCAAATTAAACCTTAAAAAAAAAGAGGTTACAATATCGGATATTGTTACCAATGTTATTAATGATACCATATCTATTGCTGAAGAAAAAAAGGCATCTATTATAACAGAGATCAACACAAAATCCAGAAATACAATTTATTGCGATGGGCAAAGGATAGAACAAGTGTTGTTGAATTTAATGAGAAACTCATTAGATTTTATTCCAGAAAAAGATGGAAAGATAATATTAAGTATAGATGAAAAACACTTGTCCAACCCTGTTAATCCAACGAATTATGAAATTGATCCGTATTTTATATTTGCTGTAAAAGACAACGGAATAGGAATTGCAGATGATAAAATAAACAGTTTGTTTAACAAATTTTACCAGGTTGATTCTAGCAGAACGAGAAAGCATGGTGGAACCGGATTAGGCTTGGTTATATGCAAAGGGATTGTTGAATCACATGGTGGCAGAATATGGGTTGAGAGAAATTCAAAGATGGGGAATAGTTTTATATTCACCTTGCCAAAATTAAATTTTGACCCCATAAATATAAGTTAAGAAAAAAATGAATTATTAAAGCAAACGCTGCAGTTAATCCCTGAAGTGGTGAAAATTTGTTACTAGCCATACATTCTAGATAATAATCAATTAAATTCCTAGTACAGCGTCCTCCACATGCATAATAATTACCTCAGGTATTGGCATATTCCCAATTCAAAATTATATTCATTGTGATACTCACCACCTTGACTGCCTTGTTCCTTGGTACACCTAAGCCATTCATCGCTTCAATTCAATTTAACAAATGCTGTTTTGAGAATAGTTGAGTTTGCCTGGACTTCACTAATTGTAAAAGAGTCATATGGTATAACTAATACGCTACATTATAATGGCAGTGTTGTCAAAAATACCTTTAGATACAATATCGCTGATTGTAATCAATGCTGCTATTTTTGCAATAGAGTTTCTTACTGATTCACAATCTCAAATTATTCGCAACTATGGTTTCATCCCTGGTTCTTTGTTTAATGCAGATGGCTTAACCGAATTTAACAATCAACAAAATGGCGATAATGGTTTTCTTTCTTCATTGGTGCGAATGTTCACCTCTATGTTTATTCATGCGAATATAGCTCACATTGCTTTTAATCTTGCTGCTCTTGCATATATGGGTGGGTTTGCTGAAAAAGCCATTGGAATTCCAAGGTACCTTTCTGTATATTTTCTGTCCGGAATGTTTGCAGCATTCTTTCATGGCATAATTGCGTCTTACCTTTTAAACAATGGCCAAGTGTTACTGGTTCGAGCATCAGGAGCAATTTCTGGCATATTTGGGATGTCTGCAGCTCTTGGCAACAGGCAGACATACTACTGGCTAGTATTTCAAATAGTATTTGCATTTCTGGGATCTGTATCATCAATCCCTATAGCGTTTACTGCTAATGTGGTGGCAGGGCAGCCTGTAAAAGCAATATCTGTTAATAAGCAATTGTTGGCTAATTTGGGAAATGGCCAGGCATTGTATTCTGTGGATCTTGGTGAAAGAATGTCAGGCACAACCCCAAACAAAGGAACTCAATCTACGCTAAATGACAACATTAATACGTTATTGTTGTGGAATGACGCTGGAAGAAGCGTTAAATTAGTTGCCGACAACAACTTGGCATTAAACATTGTCAGCCACAGATAAGAACAAACTTTTTTTCTTTTCCTCCAACCAATTTATTTTCCAGTTCTAGTTTCTTTGCATGCGGCTTTCATATGCGGTCGTTATTTGTAAGAGAATACCTTTTGCTGTAACAAAAAATAAACAATATATATTTTTATATAAAGGATAGTTCCTTGACCTTTCTCCTCCATTACAGATTCAATGTGGCCTAACATTTCCATTCGCTCCGCAACCTCTTTCTCAAGTTGCATCTTGGTAAAGTTAAGACTACCGATTATTCCAGCAGTTTCATATAGTTCTTTATCTAGATTCTTAATTTTTTCTCCTTGCTGTACAATATGGGATATGTCATTCCGATTATCTAACCCATGCAACTTTAGTTCCTTGTATAGGTGTTCAAGCAATTGAATATCAGCATCACCAAGCTCCCTGTACATTGCCATCAGTTTGTCCTTGCTGGAGAGTTGGAGGTATTCGTTAAACCGATCCAAAACCTCGGGTGTATCCATGTTTAGGGAAATTGCAACATCAACCAACTCGGTGTTTTCCTTTAAAAGCTTGAACGCTCTGGAATTTATGGACAACGACTTGTCTGTTTCTATATCTTTCTCCTCACCTGTATGTCTTCTGATGATTGTGCTGATATCCTTTAGCGAAATGTGGACCACCTGAGCTATATGCCTAGTCGACTTGCCTTCTTCGGCAAGTTTGATCACCAACTTCTCCTTTTCTTTTTTACTTAAGATCAATACATTCTATAATATAGTAATTCATTTAATACTAAAAACAATGATTCTGTTGATTCCTTGATGTTTTGTGTTGATGTGTGACGTTGTTTAGATGTGCTTTGTAATTACTAATGCAAGGGCTATAAAGACCAATCAAATTATGTTTAAAACATCAGTCTTTAACCGTCCATTACCCATTGATATTATGAGTAGAGCCATCGTCTAACTATAATATCTGCAATCAGTATTACCGATTGAGTTGTAGATGATAATTACAAAATTGTGAGTTAGCGGGCTGAAAGGATCTTAGAGTTTATTGGGCATTAGATAAAAATCTTTAAGTTGTAATTGATGCTCCAATATAGTTGAAATAAGAATTGAAAATGGAAATAGAAAATAAGCCCACTAAATGCGAGGTATGTGATGTTGAAACAAGTCATTATGTTCGAGTTAAATATGGCTTTGGAAAAGGGGATCTTAAAGTATGCTCTCGTTGTGTTAGAGAAATGCACGAACTAATGAATGACTGATTAAGTAAATTGCGCTAATAGTAAAGCTAGATAATTCTCATTCTCTCATTCTTTCAACAAAATGACGAATAGTGTATATGTCCTTCCGAAGTTAATACTCCATTAGGTGTAGCCAAAGTAGAGCAGGGCTCTGTAATCATCACATCTCCCAGATTAGTAAGATAAGCATTTAATTTTCGGGTAGATCAAACCATCAGGAAGATGGGTCATACACATATTCTTCTTCCGCTCCTGCATCGCTGCCATATTCATTTCTTACATCATCTAATGAGACTGTTGTACTAATGGGATTGGATATTATTTTTGTTTTTCCAAGGTTAGTAAGATGAACATCTAGTTTTAGGGTGTCTATTTGCGGGTCATCAACAAGGCTAGCAAATTGAAGTCTCCCGGATTCAGTTATATCAAACCCATTCGGAAAAGAGGAATACTTTATTAAAGTTCCATCTGGTTTAGAAATTTCCATAACACCATTAATCTTAGTGCCTATCAAATTGGGGTCAAGTGTTTGATAGGCTACAATAGCTTTTGCCTGGTGTTCAAACGATGAAGTTAATGTAGTGAATTCTACTAAATCAAAGGATATGGTAATCTTTTCTTGCGGTTGTGTTGTAGTCGCGGTTGTTTCATCCGTTTGAGCAATAGCGTGAGAAGACATTAACCCAATGACAAAAACCATGAAAATGAAATTGAGACAGACCGACAACCTAAGGATATTGGCATTCAGTTACATTTACAAATCTTGTGCATATATATAACTGTTATATCCTTCATGTTGCCTTCTTTTCAAGGATTATTTGCATATAGACAGGCTATTCAAAATGGAGTAAAGGTTACAGGCATTACGGTTCACTTTGTGGATGAAAAGGTAGATCAGGGTCCAATAATTGCGCAATGCTGCTTAGCAATACTTGAAAATGATTCGGAGGAATCATTGCTAGCAAGACTATTGGAAGAAGCATGTTATCTTTATCCGGAATGCATAAGACTTTTTTCTCAGGGAAGGTTGAAAGTTTACGGACATAAAGTCCTTAAATCCTAAATATCCTAGTCATGTTTTAATTGGGTTTAAGGTCTATCTGTAATTTGGATTCTATACAGGAATGTATTAATGGCCATAGGCCTGCTCAGTATATAATTATGTTTGTGCGCGCTTGTATCATTGTCTTAATAATTTTATCTTCGTCATTTTTATCATCACCAGGGCAAATTGAATTTGATGATGTGATAGCAGAAAAACCAATTCCAATCACACCAATAGTTACCTGCATTAGATATGATGACACCAAAAGAATGATTACAATCTCATGCGAAACCGCAACTTTGTCTGACATATACAATCAGATAAACAACCATGATGTTTTGGACAAGCAGCAACCAGGCGTGTGGCTTATAAATGCAAACCTGACAATAAAAAAAGGCTCAACCCTGACTATTGATCCAAAAGACACAACGTGGCTAAAAATAATTGCAGATGAGAAGACACTTGCCTATGGGATTCATGTTCATGGCAGTTTGAAGATTGATTCGGTCAAAGTGACCTCCTGGAATCCAAAAACAAATCATTATGCAATGAGCAATGGGTCAAGGGAAAGTTCTGGACCATCCACGAAAGAATGTGGCAGCAACTGCACCATTGCGCAAAAAGATTTGCTGACCCACCATGGCGACCCCAGGCCGTACATTAGAGTTGAGTCTCATGCAACAGGCACTACAAACATAACAAATTCACATATTGGGTATTTGGGATATGAAGGTGGATGGGGGAAGAAAACATCGGGCTTGCATTATAATGCTGGCGATGGCAGTGTTTTGAGAAACAATGACATAGATAACCTGTATTTTGGGTTTTATTCCGTTGGTGTAGGCAACATAGTGATGGAAAATAACAGGATTCATAACAGTGGGCATTATGGCATTGATCCACACACAGGAACTCACGATATGGTAATCCGGAACAACACCGTGTATCAAAATAACGGCACAGCCATAATCTGCTCCTTGGATTGTTACAACATTACATTTGAGAACAATGACGTATATGACAATAATGGGGCAGGGATTGTTTTTAGTAGGAATACCACCAACTCTGTCGCCCGAAACAACTACATACACAACCAGACAACCCCAATTGAAGTATCCAATTCCCATCACAATGAGGTCTACAACAACCTAATTTCAAACAATATGACGACACCCACACCAGGAATCACTTTGAAGGGAAACTCGACTTTGAATAGCATATACAACAATACCATTGTAAACTCACAAAGTGGATTGAGTATCAATGACACTTCCATAAACAATCACATACACTCTAACAAGATAATTAACACCGCTGCTGCTACCAACCTAAAAGGAATTGATGGAAAAGAAGAGACAATCAACTCCAACACCATAGCAAACACAAACCAAATAATCACCAAATAAGCATCCAGCAACCATCATCGGTACATACCATTTTCAAATGTAAATGTCATGGATACACCCATACACCCATACACCCATACACTTTCCATAGCAATAAATCCTCTTAACCCTAACCCGTAGTCTTCCACCATGAAGAAAATTTGTTTTTTTTTATTTTTTTAGCAAAGTTAGAAGATGGCCATATCTAAAGTACAACTATCAGAGAACCAAATCGCAACATCTAACCAAAATATACTAAAGTGTTAACAACCTCTTCATCTTTTCCTCTATCTCCTTCTCCAGTTTAACTTTCTTTGAATGAAGATTGTATATGTGATTGTTATAAAGGTCAACCCTATCCTTCAGGTCCCAAAAGGCGATGCTGGTTTTCAAGCACCTCCTTAGTATTCAACAAATTCAGATACTTCATTCCAGTCTCCCACAGCACCACAATCGCGACAACCAAAATGCAATGCCATGACAACAGGTTAGCGGCGTTACCGCCGCCAAATCAAGAAGTTGGAATAATATACAACTGATAATCATAATAATGGTTTTAACAACCGCAATAGCACCTAGCTGCTAAACCAATATAATTCATCCAATAATGCCGATGACGAAGGTGGTGGAAATGCACTCAAAGACTTCTCCATGGAAAAAATGGGTCATATCCTTAATCACGGCCATAACCAATATCTGAGGAACATTTGAGACTAATAATGGCAAATAAAAGTTAAGGATAATGGTGTAGTCACTTTCTGCTACCAATATGGAATATCTCATTCAGGCTAACCGCTGACCCTCCAGGTTGTGGACCGCCACCAATTACGAATATCTTATCACCGAAAGAAGCAGCTGCCAATCCATGCCTTGCTGTTGGCATAGGTATTTCATAAGTCCATTTGTTTTTTGCTGTATCATATCTTTCGTTATTGCTGAATGTGCCAGATGGTTGTTCGCCTCCAAACACATAGATGTTTTCATTGACAGCTGATGATGCTGCAGAAGCTAAGCTACCTCTTTTGGAATGCATTGATTCCAGTGTTGTCCACTTATCTATCCTAGAATCATAACCTCATTTGTATCAACGTTAGTGGACATTACATTATAGTGATATGATATTTCATTTCTGGAGGCACGGGCGCTCCGGAGGCAATATCATCAATTCTTATTTATCTGAAATTAATGGAATATGGAAAAAAAGATATTTGTTTCAAAGTCTATTTTTATAGCTTTTATTTATATTATTTTAACAGATAACTAGAGAAGATGTCAAATTCAAAAACTGCCACTACAACAAAAGAAAATATAAAAAATTTAGAGAAAAAACTAGGTGAAATTC
>JBBJMN010000073.1:0-10869 GCA_037720485.1 Candidatus Nitrosocosmicus sp. | reverse complement strand
AAGAGATAGCAAATACAGATAATAGCATAAAACAATCATTGTTGTAAATAATATTGTGAACAGCAATGTTTCTGTGACATCGTTTAAAAGAAAAACCATCTTGTTCTCCAATTATAAACGTTAGCTAAATACCAAGTGTTTGTCAAACGTTAAATGAAATATGTCAATTCTTAATTTGTTCTTTTTAAACAAATCTAAAATATCCGCATTTTTAATACCATGCAGTTCTTCTATTAATTTAATCATGCTATATAATATATATAATAATTTATATGTATGTTGTAAATATAACAAACTTTCTAATTTACATAGTCGGGAATATCTATATTCATCCAAAGTATCAAATGAAATATTTTCTATATTACACCCATTGACTCCAACCTAGTCGTTGTTTTGGCAAAATAACCTTTAAATGAATATTCTTTAATTTAGGAACATCATTAATCTGGGTTATATCATTGATCCTGTGAGCTAAAGAATATAAAAACCAATTC
Organism: Candidatus Nitrosocosmicus sp.; assembly: GCA_037720485.1. Taxonomy (GTDB): domain Archaea; phylum Thermoproteota; class Nitrososphaeria; order Nitrososphaerales; family Nitrososphaeraceae; genus Nitrosocosmicus. The sequence continues at coordinate 10,375 of JBBJMN010000073.1, read as the reverse complement.
GGTATATAACGTATTATCAACCTATTCAATTATAAATGATAGAATCGAATAATAAAAAAATTATTGCACTTTTCTCTGTGACTACTTTGATTACATCCGTGATACTTATTAGTGGATTGCTACAACTAACTACTGTTTATGCACAGACACCATCTACCAATGACCCAAAGCAGCCACTACCCGTTATTTTGATACATGGTTATTTTTCAGATGCTTCGGTATGGAGCAAGTGGCAAGATCTGCTAAAAAAAGATGACATTCAATCTTATCCTATAACTTTTACACAATCCGATGATAAATGTGGGTCTGCCGCAGAACACGCAAAAGAATTATCAGACCAGACTGCACAAGTCAAAAGCCAAACCGGGCAAGACAAAGTGAATATAGTCGGACATAGCAAAGGCGGATTAGACGCAAGAATGTATCTTGCCAATGATACAAAGGATGTGGCAAATCTTATAATGATTGGAACGCCTAATGCCGGTTCACCGTTAGCAGAAAACAATCACATGTGTGCTCCTGCAATATATGACTTAAAACCAGGATCTGCAGATACCAAAGTAAAAATGAACCCAAACACAAAATATTTTACTATTGCTGGTGATTGGGACCCAAATACCGGAAACTGTAATCTGTCACTGTTTTCATTTGCTCAACAGGCCGGCTCATCAAGCCTCCCAAAACCAAACGATGGAATGGTTCCTGTGTCTAGTGTGGAGTCACTAGAGTATTCTACCAGTCTTGGACATAGCAAAAGCTGCCATTCAAATCTATTGAGTGAATATGAGTATGGATTAGCCAAAAACTTGTTGATAGGAAATAAATAAGATAAATGAAACACCATTAATAATTAGGCTGATTTTTTTATCATTTCGCGTAGTTAACATATATAGGACAAATTGGCGGATATGGATTGTTTTGATGTGGTGATAAAATAAAAAACGAAAAATCATTTATGGCCTTGTATTTATCTTTTTTATTATTATGGATGTGACAGCAAATATGATGATATTGCCTGAGAATTTTTCATATTGGGCAGTTTAACTATTTTCTTCCTCGACATATCGCAAGATAAAGAGTGCAAAGTTCCGATATGGGCGGGGTGCATCATTATATGGTTTGTTTGCATCTGATACATTGGCCTATTGCAGATAAACCGTTTTCATTAACAAATACAACCGTTTTGGTTTTTAAAGGGTAGCGATTTACATTTTTTCGATCTTTGTTTTACCTGTTCCCAATTATCTTTAAATGTCTTAAAAATGAATAAAATAGTATGTGATGATGGTATGTGGATACTTTATTCAAGTATATGTGAGGCAATGCTGTAACTTGGCAAATAAATGTGACAAAGTTTGATGGAATAAAATAAATTATAACTCCACCAAGTATATAACAATGGACAATCACGACAATCAGGAGAACTTGGATCATTATGCTAGAAGACATCCTAACACACACAACAATAACATTGATGTCAACAGCGAAAAAATGATATCTCTGGATACCAATGATGTGCGAGTTTATGATGGGGATGGTGCTGATGAAACCAATAAGTTAACAAATATTTCAAACAATGATCCGCATCTATATCCACTTGCTGCAGAATTGTGTATGTGGAAAATTTATGTCAGGTGCTTTAGTAATGAATAAAATCAGATATTCTATAGTAACCCGCCAATGACAAACGGCGAGTTTTGGTTTATGTATTGTAGGTTTGGTTCAAAGTCAAAAAAAATGGACGAAAAATAGCATATTGATTACGATATTGTTAATTTCCATTTAAGACGATCCAAAAATAATCCTGGAAAATTTTCTTGCCCTGACTTAGGGTCATTTGTTTTTCTTGAAGGCTAGTGAATTAAAATTTTTTTTTTATTATATGTTTGGTATTGATTGTCTTTCCTATTTGCTTGAGTCAAACTCATATATCGATACTTTATAATTGCCGGCTCCATTCCCTCCAAACGTTGCAATTTTGTCTTTACTATATGTTCTATAACTTTCAATCATTTTGGCGCCTAGCATATTTTTTTTAGCTCTGTGTTCCCATTGTGAGTCAAGTACCATCAGAACCTTTTTAGATTTGACAAACGTGTTATCTAAATAGTCCACGGCCTGATAGTTATTTAGATCAAACACATATTTTGGCACCCATGAATAAAATGGACTTGATATTAAAGTAATCTTGCCTTTGTTGTTTGTTTCGGTATGGGCGGCATCATACAGGTACTTTACAATAAATGATACTGATTCAAAATGAGTGGAATTGTCGCTTGCCATTATGTCATCAGTGTACGTATACAGAGAATAGGAAGATATTGCTAAAAGTAACATAAATGGCAAAATCTTTTGAGTATTTTTTCTCCGAACCAATTGGGATGTGTCATGAATCAATCTGGCCGCGGCAATGCAGACTAAGGGAATAATAGGGACAATGTGCCAGTATGAGACAAAACCCACAGAATACAGGAATACTATAAAAGGAACAGCCCAAATCAAAATAAACAAGTCTTTTTTAATTGTTGAAAACACTATGCCTATTAAACCTAAAGATACGAGCAAAGGATCATGCTGAAAGTGATATTTTATAATCTCGACAAAAGTTTGAACGCCCCTATGGGTCTGGAAATGTATCCCATTAAACCATAGACTTAGTTGATTTTTATACAGTGCATAGGCTGGCCAAAATAATGGAATTGCAATAACCGGTATAACCCACAGAAACAAATTCCTTTTTATTTTATTGTTTTTATAGATAATGAAGACAATCAGCGGTATCATGGTGAATATGGGGATTTTTGTAAAGATGGCAAGGCCAAGAAAAACCCCAGAAAGCAAAATAAATATAATTTGCCTGTTATCAATGCCGCCGTTTGAATTGGTTGTCCTTATTTTTTTTGTGGCGCATATTGCAAATAATACCGATAGCAAAAAAAATGGCAGCTGAATGGATTCTAGCAATACTCTTCTTATGGGATCTGTAGATGGCATTACTGCAAAAAGGGTTGATGCAGTAATGGCGATTGTTCTGTTGTTGTACCAATATTTAGAAATCATGTATACAAGAGCAGTATCAACTAAAGCGATTATTGCCATGATTATTCGTGGCACAAAAAAAATCATTTTAATGGATTCAACACTATCAACAGTTGGGTTTAGGATGTGGGGATAATTGATTAAGGAAAACACCCCTGCCATAAAGATTTGAGAAAAATAAGGATGATCATATAGCATTGATTCCTGAGGGCCAAAACCTGATAAGACATGCATTGCCCTTCTAATGTATATGCCCTCGTCATTAGACGGGCCAGATGGATAATTTGCACTGTTCCAAAAGAAAGTAAAAATAGATACTATTAACGGTAATATAAAACAAAATATGCCCACCATTCTTCCACTGGGAGACCTCATACAAAAATTATAAAATGATGCCCATAAAAGAGAGTTTGTATGGTGTGGTGATGTTTTGCTGGAATGGAGTCATGGAAACTAATGAAAAAAAGAGGGGATAAAAGCAATACAAATAATAGATTGATTGATCTCGCTTTTAACCCTTAAACTAGTTATCCGTTATATGTGGGAATGTGTTTATTCATAAGAAATACTCTTTATGGTTAGAAGAATGAAGCCCGCAAAAAAAACAATTTTTACATTTAACCCGGTTTTTGGTGCGAATGTTATTTTTTAGCTTGGTGGTCTCATTCCCTCATCTTCTTCTATTATCTCGTCAACATACCTAGAATGAGTGTCGCCATCATCGTAAACCTGGCCGGCTTTCAAATAGCTTGAACCGTTGCCATTTGCATGCTGCTGCTTTTGGTACAGTTTACTCATTATATCTATGCGAACAGGTGAAATGGTGGGCAATAACTGGGTTATCGACAAGGGTATGTCATCATTCTCTGAATCTCCGTTGTAATACAGACTCAGGCTAAATGACCTTGAGCCAATGTTTCCCAGTTCGATAATTTTTGGCTCCAAGATGGATTTTTTGTCTTCTTGATCTTTAATAATTGATAGTATATCACCATATTTTGATTCGATGTTTGCGGCCAATGTTTGCTTTTCGCCCTCTGAAAAATTTGAGTTTAATTGCGATACTGTTTCGATAAATGATTGATCTAACCTTATAATCATTACTTTGGTTATTGAATGACAAAAAAATATAAATGCTTAAAGAATGGGTTGACGTTGCTTGGGTTTCTATTCAAAGGAAAAATCGAAACTGTTTTAAATTTTAATGTGTGTGATGCTTTGCCTTGTTTTGGTTTTCGCGGGGTGTGACTTTAGACCAACTCAAAAGAATCTACATATCACTTTGTTAATGGGCGGGAATAATGACATTGAGCAATTGAATATTGTAGCGATTCAATGGGTGTTGTATATTCAAATGGATCTAGACAATGATGTGAAATGAATTGTAGTGTATAATAGGGATAAATTACATCAATTTGGGTTTAATGTGGCCATTAAAGTTGGACACATAACATATAGAATTTATTTAATTTTCGTGCACCTGTGCATCCTTGCCCTGACCTTGACTTGAGAAATAAATAGCCATCTTTAGAATCTATAGTTTCCATATGCGTTTATGTGATTTAACAAAACAATGTGGATGGATACAATATGGCATAATAAAATATATGATATGAAAACAGTCAAAATTTACATATCCATCTGTCGTATTGGTGAATATGACAATGGGGGATCATAAAGTAGTTGCAGAGATTAGTATTATTCCAATAGGAAAAATTCATTCAGATGAGGATGATGCATTGCAAACAAGTTTGAGTAAGGAGATATCATTAGCTTTTAATGCCATTAAAAATCTCAAAGAAGTCAAAGTAGTTTTGACGGCCATGGGAACGGAAATAGAGGCTAACAATCTTCAGGATGTATTAAAGTCAGTCGAAATAGCACATATGGCCATGAAGGACATTGGGGTCAAACGAATAATATCAACAATTCGAATAGATGAAAGACTTGACAAAACAGAAACATTAGATGATAGGGTCAATTCAGTACAGGGTAATTGACATAATCCATGGGGTTGGCCACATTAGAGTATTAGATTACTTTTAGTTATAAATGAAATATGGCATCAAATTGCAAAATAAAAAAGAGAGTACATCAAAAATAATCTTATTTAATTATGAATGCCTGGTTTAACGTTTCCCTTTGTTTTATGATTATTTTCTATTGCATTGGCTAGTCTAAAGTAGCGCTCAGAAATTGAGTTTGCGTCAAATGATTTTGATGAGATTTTAACTGTTTTCCAGTTTATATCTATTATGGGGTGGTGATTGTGAGACTCATGTAAATTTTTTATATTGATGTCAATTATGTTGGAGAAAAAACCCCAGACTGTCAAGTTTTACCAACTTGATGCTGGTTTGGAAAAATCAACACCTACTAAAAGACGTCGAGAAATGGTGTCATAACAAAAGAAAACACAAAAATTTTGGAATATCTTTGGTTTTTAAACAATGCCAAAATGTCCATTGATTATGATGTCCATGTCTGAATGCAAATTAACCATGAGCATCATTTTTAATGGAGAATGGCATTGGTTGGTAGGATGAATTTGGTTCAAAACTGCTTTTATTGAATACAGCTCAAGAGTATGGTTCCATGGGATCATGCAATATTATTTATAACTTTCATTATGTAATAATAATCGTTAGTGATCAAAAGGTGGCTGACAAAATAAAATGTTCCCATATACTTGTCAAAAAGCAAAGTGAAGCTATTTCAATTTTGGAGCGGTTAAAGAAAGGTGAAAGTTTTACAAATCTTGCAAAAGAACTATCCATTGACAAAGGCAGTGCGAAAAAGGGTGGAGATCTGGGTTTGTTTGGCCGGGGTATGATGGTAAAACCATTTGAAGAAGCCGCCTTCAAGCTCAACAAAGGAGAGGTAACGTCTGAGCCAGTCAAGACGGAGTTTGGATATCATATAATCAAGAGGGCGGGATAGCAGCATCAGCATCAGCATCAATAGCGGTGTTATCATGGGTAGAAGAGATGGCAAAAAATTAAATCATTTGACTATCTTATTCTTATTCTTATTCTTATTTTTCTAAGTCTTGTTTTTGCAGTAGTATGCTCAAACTAACGATTGTCATTGGATGATGAATACTCTTTTGATAGTCTGACGTAATTGCAAGATAGTTCTTTAATCCATTCTATTTCCTTTTCACCTATGTCGCGTATTTCTTTTGCGGGCAATCCGCCCCAAAGCTTTCCCGAGGGGATTTTAATCCCTGGTTTCACCACAGAGCCTGCTGCTATTATTGACCATTCTCCAATTTCGGTTTTATCCATTATGATTGATCCAATACCGACTAAAACATTGTCATTAACCGTACATCCGTGAAGTATGGCTGAATGACCAACGGTCACCTGATTACCAATAAGCGTTGGATGTTTATCGGTAGTAACGTGAATAACACTGTTATCCTGTATGTTGGTTTTACATCCGATTCGTATATTGAATACATCTCCTCTAACGACCGTTCCAAACCAGATGGATGATTCAGAACCTATCTCTACATCACCAATGACGGTGGAGTTGTGCGCTATAAAGCAATCAGGATTTATCTTTGGAATTTTGTTTTTGAATGGTAATATTGACATACTTGTATTGAACTTTCATTAAAGTATGGATATATGCATTTCAATTGTTTCAAAAAATTATGATCTCGGCATTAAAAAGATGGGGGTGAATTACTGTGTGCCCAAAAATACCGTTATGCTGTTTTGGTAAACTTTGTGATACTCTGTTTACTGTTTGTTTTTTCCTACTTACCATGCTAGGCATTTATTCTCTATAACGCACAGCATATGAGTTATTTATGGTGGATTTCAAATCCTTTTTAAATTGTTCTCGTATCAATCCTCCGTAAACGACCAAGTCTCGGGCAAAATACCCTAACCTTACCAAAAGACTTTCGTTAATTATTTCCCGTTTTTCGTTAAAATCTTGACCTGAGTTGATGGATATTCCATATGGTAAACTCCAACCATAACATTGACGAATTACGGTCCTCATTTGATCCATTACAGTCAAGCCTTTTTCATGTGACGCACAAATATACCCAAAAGTCTTTCCCGCAAATTCAGACCAAAAATAGTCAAGGAAGTTTTTCAAGGATCCTGACATTGATCCATGGTAGTCCGGAGTTGCAAGAACAATCGCATCAGCCCAGTTTACCATGTCTACCGCATGATTGACATGAATCGTCTCTGGGCTATCCTTGTGATTGTATATTGGTAATGGTGTGTTGTTTAAATTCAGTAGTCTTGTATCAGCGTCATTTTGATTTACCATTTCTAAAACGATTTTTAGTGTTTCTGTACTGAAGGATTCCTTGTTCATGCTGGAACCCACTCCTAAAACTTTTAACCTCAGTTTTACTCATAACCTCCATTGTGCCAAAAAGACTTTATAATCAGTTTCATAAGTGATTTTTAATTTTGCAATTTATAAACATACCAGTTTACAAATTATATAAATACGTCACATAACAATTTGATTTGGATTTGGGCGCAAAAAACTGTTTTTTTGTTGCCATGACAATCTCAGAGATGCCCGTCTTTTTTTTCTTTAATTGCAAATTTGCAAACCAAGTCGCCTTTGGCGGCCCTATGGGTTGTTTCGACATCTGCATAAAGCAGCTTTTCGAATAATTCCGTTTCAGCAGAACAGGCTTCCCAATGCTTTTCGGCTATGTGTATTATGGGGCAGTTGTATTCCAACAGCACATGTCCGCTGTCTCCTTTGCTATTGTTTTTCTTTGATTCCGCTATGTATCCTTCCTCGTCTCTTATCTTCGCCAACTCCGTGACTCTGTCGCCAAAATTTAGGTTTTTTAGGCGCTCATAGTATGTGCCAAAAAGGTCATTTTGACGTTCCCGAAGCATCCTTATAACTCCATCTTTACCCATATTCTTCTCAATGAAATCAAGGGAATGAGTTGCAATAGACGCATAGGATTTTGGAAAGACTGTTTTACTTTGGGAAGATAGTTTGTAAATCATTCTCGGTCTGCCCACACCGGTCCTACTCTCAGAGGCTTCTACTAGTCCCCTTTCCTGTAAATCTGCTAGATGCTTGTGAGCTCCCATTCTTGATATTTTCATGGTGTTTGCTAATTCTTCAAGTCCGGCTTGCTGCATTACTTTGAGATACCATAATATCTTCTTTTTCTGACCATTTATGCCTTCAGCAATAGGGTTTTCAAATGGTGAAATTGTTGATGGGATGCTGCTGTCGCCCAATAATGATTATTGGAAATATGGCATTTATTAACTAATTGGTTTACAAATGCCACCGCATTTTATTAATTGATTTAACATGGTTATTCCAAAACAAACGCACTTTATACAACAATGCAATTGGATTCAATATTGATTGTCCGCCCTGACGAAGATGTGTTCATTATGTAAGTGACATCTGTGGTTTATGGTGGTATAAAAAGTAATTTGGAAAGTAAAGTCAAATGGTGGTGGCATTTGGATAACCAAATCATTTTTAGTGAACATACCAACTTTTAGAATCTTATGGTGACTCGTTGTTGCCTATGGGGGGAGACGGTTGTTATGGACTATTCAAGATTTGAAACTTTCGTAAAACAAACACAACATACAGAACAAAACCAATGCAATGCAATGCAAAGAATGTCCGTTTCTATCAAGAAGTTTCATTGGCAATTTTATTCTATTGCCATTATGTGAAATTATAGGATGAGATTGATAATACATTCCAATATGATTAACATGTGATTAACATATGAATAAATCATAAAATGGCAGGATGCAGATTTATTTTTGAAAAACGACTATTACATATCAACGAAACCATAAAACCAGGCCATGTTACAAGGCCTGAATCACCAGCGTGATCATTGCTTATTTTGCACACTTTTATTCTTCTTGAAAATCGGCATATTTCTTGCGAATCAGGAGTTTCTGGTTTGGGGGGAGAGGAGGCGGTAACCATACGAAAACAGGATTTCTATCTCAATTCATTTAATGTCAATTATCTGTCAATATGATGGTTTATTTGTTTTTTTATCAATTAATGATCACACAAAACAATTTAATAAATGACCAGAACAAATTTAGACCGCTTTTGCTATGGGCATTTGCTTGGGCGAATTACCGACATCGCTAGCAGGGCAGCTAAATAAAAATATCGGAACCGCCATTGACACCCTAAAAGTAAATGAGCAAGAATGTCTTTATATCCCTATTATTGTTAATCATGACTGTAAAATCTTTAGCCTCATGATATGTGCTTTCCCTTTTTTTAGGTAAAGACAACAAGTACGGCATAAACACCATGATGAACTTTTAAAGTTCTTAATCATTTAATTTAAATATATTGTCATTTTTTAGTATTTATTTATTAAAGTGAGGGATTTAGACCAGAAAGCGTTAGTATTGGACATTCGGAAAAGATGCACCAATAAAACTGTTGTAATTGTTGGTGACATACATGGATGCTTTGACGAACTGTTGATGATTTTAGACAAAATTGGTTGGAACCAAAAGACGCATATTCTTATATTTACAGGCGACCTTATTGATAGGGGCCCGAGGATAAAGGACGCATTATTGTTTGCCATGACTACGCCTAATGTATACACCCTGATGTCCAACCACGAATACAAACTTCTTCGGTACCTGAGGGGAAACGATATTGCTATTGGTTCCCTCGCTAAAACTATTGCTCAATGCGGTAAGTTGATTTTTGACACATCCATCAACGCTTGGCTGGAATCACTTCCCTATATCATACGCTGGGCAGATGATTCTTTTGTAGTCCATGCGGGAATAGTACCATCTTGCTCTATCTATAATCAAAAAAAATCCTCTTGTATTTACATAAGAACATGGAGTCAATACTCAAATAGAATATCGGTTGAGGAGGATGACCCCTGGTTCAAGTTTGACCCAATAGAGAAAATCAAGATTTATTTTGGTCATAATGTCCATTCCTATCCTTTTGTTTCTAATTGGACTGTGGCTATGGATGGGGGGGTCGTATTTGGTGACACACTCCGGGCTTGCCTGAATGGCAAGGAGATTATAGAAGTCAAGTCAAGAGCAAAATATTACCGGCGATAACCCGTATTCAATATATCGTTAATTGGTTTTGATCTTGATATGTTTATTTAAATAAATTTGTTAAAAAATTGCCAGAAGGATTGCTGATGATGCTGATGATGCTGATGATGCTGATGATGCTGCTGATGCTGCTGATGACCATCATTATTGTCATTCACTTTGCCAAAATCAAAGATGGGAAATACCCCTTTGATAAAACCCACATTAACCAGTCTCTCAAATCTTGCTTTAACAGTGAGTGT
>JBBJMN010000072.1:0-10969 GCA_037720485.1 Candidatus Nitrosocosmicus sp. | reverse complement strand
TAAACCTCACCGTTTTCACCGAATGCAAATTTTCCCAAATATTTGGCCCCATTTATTTGCCCATCAGTCTTTGCCCATGTTTTTGCGCCATCAACAGACTTTATTATATAGCCATCTTCACCCTGACTTGGTATCACAAAAGCGTATGCAATTTTACCATTATCAGATGATGTTCCAAGTCCAGTCACAACTGCACCGTCTCCAACCAATCCTGTGTTTATTTTTTGCCAGCTGTTACCCTGGTCCACACTTGAGAATAACCCACTTGCTGTGGATGTGTATAGAATTTTAGAGTCGGTCTGGTTTGCTTCTAGCGTTATTGTTCTTTCCCTATTAGGGGGGCTTACACCAGTCCATGTTTTGCCTTCGTTTTGGGTTTTGTAGATGATGTCTCCCATGCCGGAAGAGCCGTAAATTGTTTCAGGATTTTTTCCCATCGTCATCGCATGAAAGTCAATTGGAGGGTTTGTAACATCAGACACTTTTTGCCATGTCGCGCCATAATCTGTGCTCACCCTAAATCCCAGGTTTCCACCTGGTTGAGGATGGCCACTTGAATACATTGTTCCCTCTTTGCGTGGGTTAATCGTAAATCCCATCAAGTCGGACTTGTCATTTCCAACCTTAAGCCAGCCAGATAAATTGCCATTACCTTTTTTAAACAAACCATTGGGGGTTGCAAGGTATAGTGAGTGGTCTTTTCCTGCGGTGAACACTCCAACTCCATGAATATCCATCCATTTTCCTGTCTGCAGGTTTTCTTAGGCTATTTGGATATGATAGGATACCTTGTTTTGTCATTTCCTGATATCTTATTCTATCACCAAAAAAGTTTGAAAGCCATGTCAGTATCTTGATTTTCCCTTCCTTTTTGCTATTTTTAATGTTTAACTCTGCTTGTTCAGCTAAGATGTGCCTGCATATAATGTCTGCTTTTTCCTTGTTTTTCTCTTGCAGTTCCTTTAGTATGATCCAAAAGTATGGCCTTGACAATCCTGTGGTTATTTGGTCTATCACATCTGACATGTATAAATATGATTATGATATTCGTCAAATTATTTAGTATTTTAGTATGATTTCCTGTTTTAGGCGCCGGGAGTGGACTCGAATAATACCCTATACTCGCGTATTCCTATATTATATTTTTTTTACATAATGTAGAGTAGGATTGATGGATTTTGAACCCGTTACTTGCATTTATGGATTTATATGAAAATATGTTCTTAAATTTCAATTATCGTGTTTTCTAGTTATTTAAAATAATTATCCAAAAGAGATTAGGACCTAAAAACCTGTGTTATAAAAACAGGGAATAATATAATAACAAATAATTTTTACAATAATGATACAATGCCTGTAATTGAAATTACTATAAGCCAAGGAAGATCTGTAGAACAGAAGAGAGAATTGATTAAGGTGTTGACAAGGGAGACTGCAAGAATTATGCAAACACAAGAGGAAAAGGTAAGAATCCTGATCTATGAGGTTTCAAAGGAAAATTGGGGAAATGGGGGAATTATAGGTGTGGATATGAAACAGGAAAAGAAAAATTAAATGCCATTTTGCCCATTTCTAATTCTATTATAGTTACATGGGATATATGATTAAATCATCTTTCATGTAAAAGAAAGACCTTTCTATTACATCGTCTTTGTGTATAGGAGATTATCTATGCGAAACAAAAACATTGTAACTAAAAATGTAATCTATGGAATCGCGGGTTTGACTTTACTCATTTTAGCAATATCTTTAGGAACACAAACACCTTCTAGTGCACAGATTCCTCCTGAAATGAATGGAAACAATAACAACACAACAACTATTTTTGAAAACAATGCATATCAAGGCCAGAATTATGTAAAACTTTTAGCACAAGACATGGAGAACCGCCTTGAAAAAGCTGCGGCAATACTTGAACTCACAGGTATGTTGCCAGAAGTTAAAAATTTAACCTCTGTGAATATGCTTGACGAAACAATAGGACAGCTAAAAGGAATCCCCCAAAATGCGGATATCCCTAAAAGACAAGTAGCAAAAGATATTTTGGAAAAATATGGCGAGTTTCAGGTGGTATTCTTTTTGATGCCAAATGGTGATATATATATTGAGGAGCCATATTCTCTTCAGGAGAATCTCTCTAAAACTAATTTTGCGTTCAGGGATTACTACAAGGGAGTGATAACTAATAATGATACTTTCCTGGGTAATATAATAGTATCTGCATCCTCTGGCCAGAATCAGGCCGTGATGGCTGTGCCCATCTATTCCGGAGCAAATGGATCATTAACAGGAATATGGGCTGGTGGCTTGAATATGAGTGAATTTAACGAGAGCCTTCAATTATTGAATCTGACCAACAATGAACGCATAGCATATGTTGACAATCTTGGTCAGGTAGTTGCTGACTCAGACATACAATCATCTAACCGAAACGAATCATTTGCCAATTTGCAGGGATTCAAAAATGCCATTAATGGGAAGTCAGGCACCGTTAAAGAAATAGTTAACGGCACGGAAATGCTAGTCTCATACTATCCAGTCAAAGCTCTTTCCAACAGTTGGGCCGTTCTGTTAATTCAGCCAAATAATGGCAATTCTGTTGTATCATCCAGCAATTATGCAATAGCCAATAATAGTATACTGGAAAACGATAAGCAAAAAGAAATGCTATTACAAAATACATCAATGTAAAAAATGCTCTTGTTAGATATTATGGACAATCATCTCAGAAAATCGTATTTGCACTTCAATAAATGAAGGACGGAGATTAACCCAACCAAAATAAGCTATGGTTCATTTGGTTTTGTGGGAAATGCACTAGTTTTCCATAAAACAACTGGTGAACCATTTTCAGTTACATATGCTACAGATGCCTCTGTCAAAGATATGAAACCAAATGACTAGTAAGATATTGGGTAAGTATTTGTTCTATTTTTTTCTATTATGATGTATTGAGATTTCAAACATATGTTACTTCAATTATTTTTATAAATAGTAGATCAAAATTAAAATAGTTCAAAAGGCGGGTCCAGAGGGCTTCGTGCTGATATCGGTCCTAAAAAATAGATTCTAAACTTTGAACTGCATTGCTAGTTTTAATAATGTTGATGAAATGGACATACCGTAAGTATATTACAAAAAGTAAATCCTAAAACCTATAGAAGGAAAATGCGTCTTTGAGCAAAAAAATAAAGATAATTGTTGCTGTTAAAGACAATATGGCCTTTCATCTTGTTTACGCGTACCTGATTGGCATGTGTGGTTACCTAAATACGTTAAATAAACCACATATCCAAGGGTTTCGTAAGTATGTTCCTTTTGGTATGGTGGCCTAAATCATAAAATCCAAACCACAAGTGTGTATTACTGATTGTCATATGCTTTCAAATAATTATAATATTAAAGATTAAAAATTGTAATTTCTATGTAATAAGAGTTTACTTAAGTGTTTATTTGTAATATTTAGAAATGTTTATTATATTATCTATTATCTATGAATTATGACATTAAGCTTAAACTGCAAGGATGCAGGCGATCCTGTTTGCACTCACACTATGTATGGTGAAACAAAGCAGGAACTTTTGGAGAATGCAAAAAGACATGGAATTGAGGCCCACGGATATACAGAGGAGGCATTTAACGAACGAGTCGGGAAGGATAACGAGAACTTTAGAAAACTAATAAAGTCGAACTAATAACTCTTTTCTCATACATGCCAATATTTTCTGTTTTGTCATCAAGTAATAAACTATTTTATGCATGACAAATATGCAAAGTGCGGGATTCGAAACCGGGATCCCCTCCTTGTACCTTAACCAGGTGGGGCCAAGATGTTTCTGTTTGTGGATGATTAGATAAAGAACAGCAATTGGACCAAAACTTTACTCTCTTTCGGTGGCCATAAACCTGATTAGTAAATCCATGATACTGTCATTGCTGTCATTGTCAGAACTTGATTCACCATCTTTGGCCGGATATCCTGTTATTTGGACAGACTGATCAGTTCCATTGGTGCCTCTCCATTGGAGAGTGAACCCAGATGTTCCTGTAGCGTCTTTAACTGCATTATTTGTAATAAAAACATTAAATGGTGATTTGTCTCCTGGATTGATTGTGGATGGATATGCATAAGTCGTTTCTGATCCTAGAATTGCTCCACCATCATCATAAAACGAGACGGTTACTTTAACAAATTCAGCAGTTCCGCTGCCATTGTTTAGGACCTCTCCAGATATTTTGTCAAAAGCCTCTCCACTATTGTATCCTTGGCTAAGTAGGACCATGTCGTCACTGGCTTGCTTTTCATCGCTGTTGCTAGGACCACTAATACCGGTGTTAGCAGGATCCGCAATCCCATCCTGATTGTTAGTTGGAAATGTAAATGGTATTATGGGTGGCCCCTGGGTTTGTCGTGTGATGTTTGGATTTGTCATTTCAGTGTTTGATGGTAAGCTTTGGCCCATGCTCATGCGATAATCCACTAAATTTGTAATAGTTATTGCCATGGTGATCAAACACAACATTTCTATAACTTTTTTCAATTTTAATCTCAAATTTATGGTACATCAATTGCAACTTAAGATTTTCCTTTGATGCAAATTATAACCTGATAATGGCATCATGCAAATTGAATTGATGGAATATGATGTCAAAGTTGTTGGTTTCTAAATACTGATGCGGCTTTGAACAAATTTTTTTTAATTAGTAAAGTGCTTATATTATGGATTTACAAAGCCCCTGTTTACAACGTCGCAAAACAACACTAAACAACAAAAGAATCAACAGAATCATTAATTTCTGTTTTAAATGAATTACTATATTTAATACTGTAATGCTCCTAAGTAAAATGGAAAAGGAGAAACTGGTAATATAGAAGGTCATTTAGCAACTTTTGGACATAGTGTTTTTGATTTTTGCAAATTGAAGGAATTTTTTCCTTTATCTCGTCTTTGACAGTTTACCCTGTTGTTAGGGATATTGCTGAAGAGGAAACATCACTCAAGTTGATATTGTTATTTTGGTTCTTTTGGTATTTTAAAGAGTTGGTTGAATCCGTGAGTATGGCGCCGGGAGTGGGACTCGAACCCACGAGTCTTGGAAGACATCAGCTATCTTATTTTTTCGTATGATCTCGAGGCTGACCCCTTTTAGGGCTTGATAGCTTACCTAGCTTGGGTACCCCGGCCTTTTTGATTCATTTCTTGATTCCCTATAATATATTTTTAAACTTATCCTACTATTGACCAATGATTGTATGCATGAAATTCTGATAAAATGGCATTGTAAATTGATATTGTTGATAAAATTGTCATGTCGTCAATATTTTAGTTTTATTGGATAAAGACGGCATTACAAAATTACCCAACTAGGAAATAATGTCTAATATTTTTTTTATAGATATAGAGTTTTGATGATCTTTGTGGCCTTTTAATAATCTTCTTTTCTATCTGTATTAATTGAATGGTAATGCATAATCTCTCTGTGTTTGTTATATACATGATATTTTTGACTTTAACAAAAAAAATTAATATCTTGGAATCCAAATTACAATGTGCTCGCGATAAACACAGAACGCATGATATCAAAAATCAAGGATTTGTCGATTCCAGAACTTTCCCTAATGTCTCTTATCTCTTTTGAGTTAAAGGATCGATTGGCTGTGTATTTTAAAATAGATCCTTTTACTGTTCCTGATCCTTTTCCAATAAAAGAAGACCTTATCTATTTTATTATAGTTGATAAATCAGATACCGATAGGATAATTTCTTTTGTTACAATAAAAAAAGATTTTGATGATTCTTCGTTGTGGGGGAATGCTCTTTTAGGAAATGAGATGTCAAGATTGGACCTGTCACCAAAAGATATTTTGTCTCTAAAACAAGAACTATTGCCCAAAGAAACCAACAACTTTTACCCGTTAAGAAGAGACGGTGCAATTGTAGGATTTATTGCATTTGCATTTGAAATATGCGGAAAAAAATACCCATCTCCCACTTAACCAACAATATAATGATTTATCTATAATCCTCTAACCCTTTTTTCTATCGTTGTTGTTATTTGTATTAGATTAGTGTTTTTTCTTTTCCTGGTTTTTTGTTATGTTGTCACATTGTTATTGGGCCTGTTGTTATATCTATCTCCCCATTTGACAGTGTCTTTATTTTCATATATTCAAGAATTTCTTTAGCTCTTGCTATTCCTTCCCTTTCAATAATTTTTTTGGCAATATCTGCTTTATACTTGGTTGACCATTGTTGTCCGATTTTGTACTTTCCATTTATGCTTTCTGGATCTATTCTCAGCACAGTAAGGTATTGTATGGATCTCATGTCTTTGGTTAGTGGCGTGTATTTTCCTTCCATTTGATATTTGTTCATCATCGAGTTCATTGCAAACGCTTTTTCATTGTTGTCTGTTACAATAGACGCTTTTCCCTTCATTACTATGCTAATGTATAGTGTATCTGCAAATGATGCATCAGTTGGATGAAAGTAATACGATGGTAAAAAACAAATTTCTTTGTCGACCTCAAAACCCACCTTTGGATTTCTTTTTAGATTGTCTATTTTTTCACCTCTACTATGAGAATGCATATAAATCACATGGTGAAAGCTGCTATTGAAAATTTTAATATCTTTTTTCCCCGTTTCTTTATTTTTACCTTTTTGAAAGTCTAAAGTTTTATCATTATTATTTGTAGAATTATTTGCGAAAACAAAATTCATCGGGATTACTTGTGGGAATCCATCCCTGTCTATTGTGGATATTCTGCCAACATTGTTATCATTCAAAAATTTAATTATGTTTTTTATTTCCTTGATTTTGAATTTGGATGTTAGTTGCATATCGTTGATTTTGGCGGAAAACATTAGTTTAAGAAACTAAATTTCATTTCATCCACCATTACTGCTACTGCTATTCCTCTGTTTGTTTTCATCTTTTTCTTCTTCTTCTTCTGGTTTAATCTTTTCTTTTCTGGCCAGTATTAAAAGTAAAATTCCGAATAATCCAAGTATCAATGAAAGTCCTTGTGCTCCTCCATGCGGTACAAAAATGTAATACGTACTGGAAAAGATGAAGCATATTGTGGATTGTATGATATATGTTATTGATTTTTTAATATTCTTTTTTTTTGTAATAAGCCCTATTATAAAAAATGCAATACTTGGATAGAGAATCAACAGTATGTATTGATCTATATCTATGCCATTATGCGACATTTGAATTTCAAATTAGCTATAAAATAAAAAGTAAAAAATTAACGATACGATTTCTGTTTTCTTCTTCTTGCACCTGGACCGCCAAATTTCTTTGATTCAGTTTGCCTTGGATCTCCTGCTAACAAATGCCTGTCGAATTCTATAATTTTACTTTTTATTTCTTCTCTTACACTTTTCGTAAATGGGTGTTCTTTTGGTTCTTTGGACCCCTTTGTTTCTCCTGTAAACGCACGAGATATAGCTACTGCGCTAGCAAATGCTTGGCCCATGAATCCTCCTCCATTTACACGCACACTAACGTCCACTCTGTCTCTTAAATCGCCGATCAAATGTGCAGGAGTTAAAATCAACTCTTTTGCAATTTCGGGCTCAATTACCTCTGCTGGTATGTTGTTTACTCTTATTTTGCCATTGCCTTTAACTATTGTAGCTACGGCCCTACATGTTTTCCTTTGTCCTGGGTAAAGATCAATTTTGTTCGCACTACTGTTCATGTTATTATACCACTCCTTTCCAACCTATCTGTTTTGCTACATCACCCAATGATATATAAAATGATTGTTGTTTGGTGATTTTTGCATCATCAAATGCCCGCATCGTTGAATTTTTCAGTTCATCAGGGACTCCTATATAAACTCTTAACCTTTTAAAGGCTTGCATACCGCTAGGTTTTCTCTTAGGAACCATTCCCCTGATCATCTTTGTTATTATTGTATCTGGCCTCCTAGGGTGAAATGGCCCGTGAATGGGATTGGTTACTGATGACACTTCCAATTTGTCTTTGTAACTTTCAATAACTTCGTATTTGTTACCCGATACCATAACCTTTTCTGAATTGACTACTGAAACCCTGTTTCCCTGGAGCAATAACTTTGAAACTTTGGAACATAGTCTTCCAGAGATGCAATTTGTGCCATCAACCACTATAAGTTTATTTTGCTGAGGATTTGTCTGCTGCTGCTGCTGCTGCTGCTCTTGTTCTTTATTACCCAATTATTTTTACACCTTTACCGTCTGGATATTTACTTATTAATGATTGTAATGAGATTACTTCATTACCTGATGAATTTAATTTATTTAATGCCGTTTCTGAGAATGAATATGCGTAGACTGTTAATTTGTGCCCCAAAGTTCCATTCCCTAAAATTTTACCTGGGACAATTACTATGTCTCCATTATTTGTAACTTTATTTAGTTTTTGAATATTAACCCGTCTTCTATTTGATCGGGATTTTGAGAATTCTTTTTCTAAGGCTTTCCAGATTTGCGCCTTGTTATTTTTGAATGCTTTGCGTAGCGTCCATATTGTATTATCTATTAAAGTATCGTTAAACATTATCTGCTGTTCTACTTAAAATTGTATACAGTACCAAATAAATTTACCTAGACATTGGCTAGAGTTCTATTGACAGAACTTATGGTTTCACCAAAATTTTTGATGCTAGCATTGAGTTTTTCTGCCGCAGCTATTATTATCTCTTCGGCAGTTAGTGCTCCGTTAGATTCAATAGTCAGATATATTTCATTTTCATTTTCGCCGTATTTTACTACGGATATCGTAGCTGGCTGCCATTTTGCATGATCTTTGCCTAAGCCTAACCTTGCGTATGCTTCAAATTTTATTTTTTGGCTGGGGGCTAACGTTATTATGGGAATGTCTTGACTAACTGGTTTTACAAAATCATCCTCTGATATTAGTTCAGATGTGGTGATAGTTTTAGTTTTATCTGTAGCCTCTGCATCGAGCTGTAATAATACCCTACAGTTTGTACATCCCAGAGTGCTGTTGCAGTTACATTCATTAGGCAAGGAAAATTTTTTTAGGTCTGTTCTTAATGGAATAAGCCCCAATCTGTGTGCAACAGCTTCATCATGCATAACTGATGAGTTTTCCAAAATGACCACATCATCAATAGCAAAAGTAGGTACTTCACTTATTGATAATCGTCTTAATGCGTTTATATATTGACGCGGAACATTGTTAAATTTAATGGTTATTTTTTCGTCTTGTTTCTCAATAACCTTTAAATCTATTGAGATCAAATCAAAAGATTTTAGTCCCTTACATATTAAAATGTAATGGATTAATGCAGTTATTATTATATTAATATATAACAAATAATTTTTTAATATTACATGGCTGATTCCAAGGTTACTACTGTTAAATTAATTGTAGGTAGCGATAAATTTGAAATATTGGTAAAACCTGATCTTGCGCTCGAATATAAACTAGGCAAAAGAAATGATCTTTCCTCAATTTTGATTTCGGATGAGATTTATTCTGATGCTAATAAAGGTTCAAGAGTAAGTGCGGATAAACTAAATAAGCATTTTAAGACAACCAATTCCAATGAGATTATAAAGCAAATTTTATCTAAAGGCGAATTAAACCTGACTACCGACCAAAGGAGAAAAATGGTTGAGGAGAAGAGAAAACAAATAATTCAGTACATAAATAAAAACTTTGTAGATCCAAAAACTAAGCTGCCACATCCAATTCAAAGAATTGAGAACGCTCTAGAAGATATCAGAGTCACTATCGATCCTTTTAAAAAGCCAGAGGACCAAGTAAAATCAGTTGTTGACTCTCTTAGAAAAATTCTTCCACTAGCGTCTGAAACAGTGCAATTAACCATTACCATTCCAAAGTCGTATTCATCAAATAGTTACAGTTTTATTAAATCGTCTGGATATTTGAATTCTGAGGAATGGCTTTCTGATGGATCATTAAAAGTAAGAATAGAAATAAATGCTGGTATGAAGGGAACTTTTCTTGATCGGATAGGCTCACTAACAAAAGGTTCAGCCCAGGTTAGAGAGTAAGGGACTTACAGATTATATTATAGAACAATTTTTAGATAATTGGATATATAAATATGAAATCATTACATTATGGATATCTTAAGTTATTGGAGGTTGTAAATTTTTAATATGCAGGAAATTAAGAAAAGATATGTTATACCTGGGGATAAAATTGTAGAAGGTGACTATAAACCTTTGATGAATGTTGTCAGAAGTGGTAATTATTTGATTTCTACAAGAGTTGGAATTGCTGAGGCAGGCAAAGATGGTGTAAAAGTCATACCTTTATCGGGAGTGTATATTCCACGAGTAAATGACTTGGTAATAGGAAAAGTTATTGATCGTTCTTCTTTGTCTTGGGATGTGGATATTAATTCATGTTTTTTTGCCCACCTTCCGGCCCAAGATGTATTTGGGAGAGATTTTTCGCCTGCAAGAGATGATATGGGAAGGCAATTGAGTATTGGGGACTTGATTATTGCCAGAATTGTCTCTTTCGATCGAACAAGAGATCCAATGCTGACAGTTCAGGATAAAGATCTGGGAAAAATTCCTTATGGCGAATTTATAAAAATTTCTCCAACTCGTGTTCCACGACTGATTGGTAAGCGTGGTTCTATGATTCAAACTATAGAACAAGCAACACAAACTAGAGTAATAATAGGTCAGAATGGTATTGTGGTTGTTACTGGAAGAGATGTTGATGGCTTAAGTTTGGCGGTCAAGGCCATTAAAATGGTAGAGGAAGAATCTCACACTAGTAATCTTACTCAAAAAGTTAAAACATTATTAAATGTACATGATCCAGAAGAAGAAGATCAATCTAAGAATACGACTGTCTCTTATAATGGTGGCAGTGCAGTTTCATTCACCCCTGAGCAGGCTGCAAATGAGCAGCCGCAGCAGCCGCAGCCAGAGCCACAAAGCCCTACCAGTGCAGTTTCATT
>JBBJMN010000012.1:0-31095 GCA_037720485.1 Candidatus Nitrosocosmicus sp. | reverse complement strand
GGTATTAATTCTTCTATCTGATTGTATATCTTTAATAAACGCAATCCTTTCTCTGTTGTCCTGTACTTTTGTGTTCCATCTTCATATTCTATCAATGCATTCTCTATCAGCATTGAAAAGTACTCTTTTAACTGTGCGTATGAAAGGAATGATTTGTACATGATTTTTGTCTTGGTAGCGCCTCCGTTTGCTGCTTCTAGAATTAATACAGTTATTTCTGTTCTACTTCTATATTTCATTATTATCGAATAGAACATTGTGGATCAAGTATATATAAAAAGCTCTTCTTTCGATCACACCTTTTGATCATATCTTTCGATCAGAACATTTGATCATACAGGGGTAGAAATAATGTTTATTTATAATAATGTAGACATAAAAGGATCATCTTTTAGCGCATTCATTATTGTATTAGAAGAAACAGCAATTTTTATTATCTGGGAGCGTCCATAACGTCCGTGACTTACTACGTTTGACGTAATCAATCCTAATTGGTCTAATTCACTTACTATTTGAGTAATTCTTCTCTGAGTCAATGCGTCTTGATCTATTATTTTGCATAACGAAATATAGTTATCATAAACCTCCCCTGTCATGCCAGTTTGGGATTTTAGTATAGAAAGAACTACTAATTTGGTATGGGTGGTTGAGTTTTTAATTACTTCATAATTGGTATCTTTTTCTATTTTTTCCTGTGCCTCTCTAATGTGCTTTTCAATAACTATTGTTGCTCGTTCTCTTTCGGCTATTTCTGCGGCTACCCTTAAAAGATCTATTGCTTTTCTAGCATCACCATTTTCCTTTCCTGCAACTGCAGCGCATAGGTTAATCGCAGCCTGGGAGATAGATCCCTCATTAAAAGCGAGTTGCGCACGCTCATTTAAAATTTCCTTTAATTGCAGTACTGTATAGGGATTGAATACCAATTCTTCCTCACTTAGGCTGCTTCTGACCCTTGGATCTAATTTGTCTTTGAATGTTAAACTATTAGATATCCCGATTAGAGAGATAAAACCCGATTCTGTCAACCGCTCATTAGCTCTAGTAAAACTATAAAGAATATCGTCACCATTTCTATCCACCAAAGAATCTATCTCATCAATAACCAAAATTACCTGAAGTTGATTTTTTTTTACATATTCAAGGATTCGATCTGTTGCTTCCCCCATAGATAACCCAGTAAAATGAACTTTTAGTTTTTTATCAATTTTATTTGTTCCCATCTCTACCGCAATATCATATAAAACTTTGTAAGAGGTATTTGAGGTCTTTGCGTTAACAATTGTAACCGTTATACCAATTCCATGCTCTTTTGATTTCTTTTTTAATCTGTTAATTACATTTTTTACAACAGCAGTTTTGCCGGTTCCAGGTTTTCCAAAAACTAATAGGTTTGATGGTCTTCCGTCTTTTAAAACAACAGATAACACCTGAGCAATAGTTTTTGATTCCTCATCTCTAAATGGTAGTTTTTCCGGCACATAATCTATTGTCAAAGTTTTTCTATTTTTAATCAGACTGTTTCCTATTACTGCTTTTTCAAAGATATTATCCAAATAATCCGAATCCATTATTTCTTTCACCTAACCTTAGATTGAGAGACGTTGACACAGACACCCCTTCTTTTCTATTCGAACAATAAAAGATAATAACATTATAATTATGTTAACAGTTAATTACAATTGGTTATAAAGACCTTAATCAACTATTATAAACTAAATAATAAAAACTATATATATGAATCTGAATTTAATTTATCATAAATTGCATTAGAAACCAAGGGGTGTGGGAGTATTTCTTTTAGCTTAACAATGTGCTTAACAGATAAATAATTCTTGTTAATAACCGTGAATCAACCCCTTTATTTCCACTGGAACCTTGTTTTTTATTTTAACATGGTTAATAACCGTGAATCAACCCCTTTATTTCCACTGGAACCTATTACAATCGTATTTATAAACGCCAATTATCAGTTATTTTTGTCCGCAATAATAAATCACGCTTATTTTAGCTAAA
Organism: Candidatus Nitrosocosmicus sp.; assembly: GCA_037720485.1. Lineage (GTDB taxonomy): Archaea > Thermoproteota > Nitrososphaeria > Nitrososphaerales > Nitrososphaeraceae > Nitrosocosmicus. The sequence continues at coordinate 29,079 of JBBJMN010000012.1, read as the reverse complement.
AAAAACTTAGCTGTTAGTTATCAAAATTAACACTATATTGTTAAGTTAACAGACGTTGTCAAGTTCACAGAGACGATAGATTGTCCACCGGAAAGAAAAAGATAAAAATAGAACTTGAAGATGATGATGGTGGAAAGTATAATTTATCTTTAGAAGGCAATCTATCAAAAGATAAAATTCAGAAGGTTCTCCAGTTGGTAGAATCACTAAATATTTCTAAAGAAGAATCAACCTCGTTCACTAGACCGGATTATAACACCAATGCTAATGCTAATAACATTCAAAAACATACAAATAAAATCAACACTTCTCTGCACTCCATAGAATCAAGGATATGGTCTCTTATTGAGAATAACTTTGCATTCAGCTCTTTTACATCTTCAAACGTTGTTGAGTCCTATGAGATTCTTTATGGTGAACAACTTCAATTGAGTTTGATCTCTACATATCTATCAAGATATGTTGAAAAAAATAAATTAATGAGAAGTAAAAGGGGAAAAGAATGGATTTATAAGCTAATAAGAACCCAAAAGGATGTCACTCCGAATTTAAATTCACAGGATATTGGATCCCAGTCGAACCAGATGTTGAATTCCCGCTATTCTTCCGATAATCAGGACGAGAATCATTACTTGAAACAGAGTGTTTTATCAACAGTTTACGACCTTCGTTTGTAACAGTGTACCTAAAAGGTTTTGATTCCATATCTCTATCTACGAATTTATTGTCGTATAGTTTTTTCATTAGTCTTGATGTGTGCTCTCTAGTTCTGCCAATGATTCGTTGTATTTCTCGTGTGGTTAATGAGTTATGTTCTAGCCTTTTTAAAATATACTCAATAGTACTATTTTGATTATTGTCATTATTGTCAATGCTCTCTTTTTCTATTTGTGGATGTGATAACATAATGGGGTTTGGCTGTGATTGTCCGTGGTTTGAGTTGCTGCTTACATGAGGTTGTTGTGGTGATGTGTATTGATATTGTGATGTATTTTTATTAATGATATTTTGATCTATTATTTTAATGAGGCTATGTATGTTGTTTAATTTTGAATTGCTCTCATTCGTTCTTGTGACTACAATATCTGACAATAGGTTAGTTTTTTCTATTTGATTTTTTAGCTCCTTCTCAAGATCTAAAATTTTTAGCTCTAAATAGCGGTATTTTCCATTATTTTTTCTATTTGATTTTTTATAAGATTTGATTATTAATGCTGTTGTTGCTAGGCTAAGGCAAAATGGGATTGCAAAATAGTATAAAGACAGTGATACAATATCATTTATGATCACATCTTAAATGATAGCAAGGCGTGATATATTTTTTTTGATGTGATTGCTATGGAGTTTTGTGGTGATTTACTATTGAATCTTATAGCAATATCATTTTGTCTAGTAGCTTTTCAATGATATGAATCACAGGCTCCGAGGCATTATTGTGATGCATATTGTGATTATCTTTTAGCATATCCAGTTTGTGAATAAGTGAGTTTAGTGTTGTTAATTGCTCACTGTTTATAACACCAATCAAGTTTAGGAGAATGATGGAATAATACAATTTTCTGATTTTGTCTTTACATTGTTTTACTTCTCTGTAATATGCCCCTGAACTTATGTCTTTGAGTCTTTCCTCTCTATTGTAAATTTTATAAATTATTTGTATTTGTCGTTTTGTAAATGAAGAATTCTCAATAAATTTGTTTAATAATAAATTATTTACATTATTGTTATTAGTCATAAACAATACAAAATTGTATAGCTTTCTTATATAACTATTTAATTATTTATTGATAGCATAAATAATAAATTATAAAAAAACTTAATGTTAGTTTAATTGAAATTGAATCGGGTAGAAAACTATATAAATGATGAGCTTAAAAAATACAAAAAGATATGCTTCGCTTTATTAGATTCTGAAAATTTCGATGATGTATCCTATGTGGCAAAAAAAGTGGAGTCATTGGGCGCTTCTGCCATATTGGTAGGGGGTTCTTCTGCTATTGATCAGTTAGATTTAGACAAATTAGTTTTATACATAAAATCTTTAGTTTCTATACCAGTTATCCTATTTCCCGGCAATGTCACAGGTGTTTCTCCAAATGCCGATGCCATATTATTCACTTCATTACTAAACTCAGAGGATCCCTATTTTATTTCTGGTGCTCAAGCTCTGGGCGCTCTATTAGTAAAAAAATATAAGATAGAGCCCCTACCAACAGGCTACATAATAATTGGGGAAAATACTACAGCGTGGTTTGTAGGACGCGCTAAGGGAATACCTTTTGAAAAGAATAAAATTGCAGTAATGTACTCACTTGCTGCACAATATCTCGGAATGAGGTTTGTATATTTAGAAGCAGGTTCTGGATCTCAAAAAAATATTACCTCTAGCATGGTTTCTAGTGTGAGAAAATACTTTGATGGTATGTTAATTGTGGGTGGAGGTATAAAAGATTCAGATGTTGCAAAAGAACTAGCAGATGCAGGGGCCGATATATTGGTTATTGGAACATTACTTGAGCAGGACCCGGATTGGGAAAAAAAATTTTCCAATATCATTAGCGCCATACGTGCATAAATGTATGTGAAAAATATGACTTTAGTAGATGAGGCCAAAATAAGATTACAGAGCATATCTATTCCGCAGCATTATGTGAATTACCAAATAAGTATTTTAGAACAGGTCAATAAATTATATACCTTAATTCAAAAAGCAAGACAAAAAGGGTATGATGTTACTACTACTGTAGAACCAAAAATAGCATACGACCTTTCAGACAGGGTAGCCAAAATGCATAATATCGATATATCTGATAGGTTACGGTCTCTGCTAAGTTATACCACAAAGGAAAAGGCCGCTTTAAAAATAGCCGAGGAGATTGCATTAGGAGAATATGGAGGCGGTGATCTTAGGACAAGACTAGAAAATGCAGTTAGAGTGAGTTTGGCCGTTGTTACGGAAGGAGTTACTGTAGCCCCCCTTCAAGGAATATCAGATGTACAAATCAAGGATAACAAAGATGGTTCAAAATATCTTTCTATTTCTTTTGCTGGACCTATAAGATCGGCTGGTGGAACCGAAGCTGCTCTTACTATGTTGATTGCGGACCAAGTCAGGAAAGTTACCGGGCTTGACAAATATCAAGCTAATTCCTTTGATGATGAAACCGGCCGATTCATTGAAGAATTAAGATTATATGAAAGGGAAGTAGGCAACTTTCAATTTAAAATATTAGATGAAGACATCCACAACTGTATATCAAATTTACCGGTTGAACTGGATGGAGTGGATACAGATCCCGTTGAGTTGGTAATCCACAGAGGATTAAAACGAATTCAAACCAATAGAGTTAGGGGAGGGGCCTTGAGAGTCATGAACGATGGATTAATTGGTAGAAATAAAAAACTCTTAAAATTAGTGGAAACTTTAAACTTGGAAGGTTGGGATTGGCTTGGAAAGGTAAAGGGCGCAATCCAAACCGGAGATGACGATACCATAAGCCATAGGATGTCTGAAGTAATTACGGGCAGACCTGTTCTATCAATGAACAAGAATATTGGGGGATTTAGATTACGTTATGGGCGATGTTTTAATACTGGTTTTGCAACCATAGGCATTCACAATACCATCCCTATTCTGTTAAATAATGCTGTTGTTGTTGGCACGCAAATAAAGATGGACGTGCCTGGCAAAGCCTCAACTATTGCCCTGATAAATACAATTGAGCCACCTATTGTAAAACTAAATGATGGAACTGTTTTACAGATCAGCACTAAAGAGCAGGCAGAGAAACTAAAAACTCAAGTTAGCAAGATATTGTATTTGGGAGATATTTTAATTAGTTATGGTGATTTTTTGGAAAATAATGCGCAGCTATTACCTGCAAGTTATGTTGAGGAAATCTGGGCTTTAGAATTATTTGAAAGGATAAAAGAAACTAATGACACTAATGAAATAAACAAAATTTCTAGTTATTTAAAATACGATAGGCTAGTTGACTTTTACTTGAATCCATACACAACAATACCATCTATTGGGGAAGCAATAAAAATATCTATGCAGTTTAATATTCCACTGCATCCAAAATATTCCTTTTATTGGGAATCAATTAATATGAAAGAATTTTTATTTCTCCGAAATAATTTGCTATCCGCCATTGAAGATAATCATGGTAAATTGATGACAGTTGGCTTCTTGTATAATAATGATTTAAAAACCATATTCGAAAAACTCGGTATATTTCATAGCGTCGGTAATGCCGGGCAAACTATCATATTAGACGATTTAGCACAGACCATTTCTCTAATTTGTTTATGCATTCCTGAAACCCAGTCACCATGCTTTTTAGGGGATTTCTCTGATGACATCTCCATATCGGAACTTTTAGGTTCATTAGAAAAAGGTAATTTTATTTTGAACTTTGAAAGTAAGATTAATAAATTAATTGAAAATGATAACAATAACAATAACAATAACAGTATCGACAGTCACAAGGTTGTTGAACTAATAAATTCAATATCTGATATAAAAATACGTTCTAAATTCGCTTCTTCTATTTCTGTAAGAGTGGGTAGACCTGAAAAGGCTGCAGAACGCAAAATGAAACCCCCAATCCATGTTTTATTCCCGGTAGGCAACAAAGGTGGGCCCATGAGAGACATATTGAAAGCTTCAGGGTCGTTTTCTTTTTACTCCGATAAATCAAATCGATTCTGCCATAAATGCAACACACCGTCTTTAGGCACTAAATGCATTTATTGTGACACCCCTACACCTATCAAGGTTGTTTGTAAGGTATGTAAAGTAGAATCTTTAGAAATATCTCTAGATACAATTAATGAAGATAGAAGAAAAAACAAATGCATAAAATGCGGTAACGAATGTAAAACATTTTCTCCAATTCAGTTTCCCTTAAAGTCTATACTTGAAAAAGCCGAATTAAAATTAGGCTTCAAAATATCTTCCCCACTAAAAGGTGTAAAATCATTGATGGGTAAAGATAAAGAAGCAGAACCAATCGAAAAAGGCATGCTTAGGCAAAAATATGGACTGTCTGTGTTTAAGGATGGTACAATAAGATTTGATGCCACAAATGAACCTCTTACCCATTTTATGCCCTCTTTTATCAATACTCCTATTTCGAAATTACGCGATTTAGGGTATATCCAAGACCATAAAAACAATGAAATAGTTTCCAAAGATCAAGTCATAGAGCTACTAAACCAAGATGTCATAATTCCTTTAGATTCGGCAAAACATTTATTAAAAATTGCTAAATTTATTGATGAAGAACTTGTAACAATATACAACTTATCTCCAATTTATAATGCCTACACTGTTGATGATTTGGTTGGGCATTTGATAGTCGGACTGGCGCCGCATACTTCTGTTGGTATTATTGGCCGGATAATTGGATTTACAGATTCACAGGTCTGCTTGGGTTCCCCTATCTGGCACTCCGCTAAACGAAGGGACTGCGATGGTGATGCAGATTCCATCATGCTGTTATCCGATGCATTTTTAAACTTTTCATATTCATTTTTACCTGATAAGATAGGGGGCTTAATGGATGCGCCTTTGCTTATTCAACCCATTGTATTGCCACATGAAGTGCAAAGACAAGCACATAATGTTGATGTCGATGAGAGATACCCACTTGAATTTTATAATTATACTTGGCAGGGGGTTAAAGCGGCAGACGCCTCTACCTTAATTGAGACATTGAAAAACAGGATAGGCGAGGATAAACAATTTTATGGTTATGGGTTTACTCATTATAGTAATGTTCTTATCTCCATTGTTAACCGTAGCGCATATTCTACTCTAAATACAATGGGGGAAAAATTAGAAATGCAAATTGCCACCGCAAATTTAATTAATTCAGTAGATACAAATGAGGTTATTTCAATGGTATTAACTACTCATATAATACCTGATATAATGGGCAATATGCGTTCTTATTCATCACAGTCTTTTAGATGCAATAAATGTGGGGAAAAATATCGGAGAATTCCACTATTGGGCAGATGTGGGGGTTGTGGAAACACATTACTACAAACAGTAACACGTGGCTCTGTTGAAAAATATATTGTTTTGGCAGAGAACCTATGTAATAACTTCAAAGTTACAGGTTATCTAAAAAGCCGGGTTGAATCATTGATTGTTGAGTTGAATTTTATTTTTAAAACGAAGGAGGTTCAGCCCACATTGCTTGATTTTTTATAAGCCAAAATCGCCAAAACCATTAAAATCGATTTTGTAGGGTTTTAAACTAGATAGGTTGATTGCTATTGCTATTCCTGGAGTAGGTGTTATGCCCATTGTTTGCTGAAAAGGGGTTTGAGATTGCCATGCCCCCGAATTCACAAGCAATGTCCCCTTATAGTTATCTACATCTATTACATGGACATGGCCCGAATGAAGAATATCCGGAACTTCCTCTATTATCATCATATCCTCCTTCTCCGGTGCTATGGGAGTCCTTTGGCCGTATATAGGCGATAGATGCCTTGATTTTAGTAATATTTTCATAGCTTCTGCTGGCTTAGAATAGCTTAGGCCCGGTATGGATGCAATTATATCGTCCAAACTTTGTCCATGAAACATAAGTATCTTTATCCCCTCCATGTTTATCATACAGGGATTGCCTAGCATAGTAATATTGTCCAAGGAATACAGTTTCTCCGCATATTTTTTTGGTATGGATGGCTGGGGTAACGCTCTTCTCCCTAAATCATGATTGCCTGGAATTAGGAATACTTTCATATGTTTTGGTATTTTAGATAAAATTTTAATTGCATGGTCCATTTGAGAATAAGAGTCTTTTTCCAATAGTTCCCTGTCCTGGTTTGGGAATATCCCAATTCCATCAATTAAATCACCACAAATACAAATGTATTTTATTTTAGAAATAATGTCATTATTACTGTTCTCATCTCCATTTAACCAATCTAAAAAATTTTGGAATTCCTTTTCCATAAAAAACTTACTTCCTATGTGTAAGTCAGAGATCAATATACTAAATACTTCCGATTTTGCTTTATTTGCAATTCTATCGGGAACATCCAAAGAATATAGATTTTTTATTGTGTTCTTTCTCTTTTTAAAGCCGTTCTCAAATTCGATCATAACCATTTGATCCACAGTCAACATGGAAATCTGTTTTTTTAAATCCTCATCATAAGTAGTAGCTGTCAATAATCCTGTTTGATCATCAATAGTTATGTTGTAGCTGTTGTTTCTTATTTCCTTATTCATTATTAATCCCGCTGCAAACAAAGAGCTGCTAGAGTTTTCTTTTGACATTGAATTAGTGTTTGTTTTTGGTTGATTGAAGAGCTGCTTGATTATTTCTATTTTCTTTATCTTTTTGCTGTTTTGCCTTAAAGAGAGTATTCTTAATGATTTCTCATACCTACTCCTAAATAATGATGTATAACCTTCTACACCTTCTCCGCTATTGATTTTGTCATTTGAATCATAAATAATTTTGAAGTTTTCGTCTGTCTTTTCTTTATATTTGTTAATGCCGTCTCTTTTGATTGATAAAATGGTTTCAGCTGTCCTTATTTCATTATCCTCGTTATATCGATAATGATCTGCTATTGTTGATGTTGATGCTCTAGAAGCCATTAATCTGCCTCTACCGTTGTTGTCATTATTGTCTTCTTTAGGTATTTTGGATGAAAGTTTTACAAAATTCCTTATGTCGTCTGATATTATAACCATGGATTCTTCCTTTTTTTCCTTTTTTTCTTTAAGGATGTCCTCCATTATTTTGAAAAAGTCTTCTTGAAAGCCTTCTATTAAATTTAATGCTTCAGGATGAATTTGAAAGCCTTTACTTGTAACAAGGGAAATTATTTTAGATAAATTGTTATTGACCGTCACTACCCAATTACACTTTTAAAAGATATTTTTTAAATCTTTACAATGACAAATTTTTATATCCATATAAAAATATCATGGTTAGATGTTATTTAACTTTAAAAAAAGGCTAATTTTTTTCTTTTTGGCTATGTTCTTGTTCTTGGGCCTTTTTCAACTGGGATTCTCAATCAAATTAGATAAATCTTTTTCTGAAGAATTATCAGAAAACTTTAAGAATCAAATACAGGGTATTGATGAAATTGGCATATTTTTAAATAACCTCAAAATAGCCTTAGTTATGTTTATTCCTATTCTAGGTATAGTTGTAGGGAGCTTTTCTGCGTTTTCCACTGGATTGATATTTAATTCAATAGTGAATCTGTCCAATGCTAACTTTGCCAATCCGTTGATAGTTTTTCTTACACCTTTTGGGATTTTGGAATTAGTATCGTATGGTTTAGCAATTTCTAGAGGGGGAATTTTTTTATATGAGATTTTAAAAAAGAGTGTATCAAAAAAATCTATAACATACTTATTTGTTGAGATCGGGTTAGTTGCTGTTATGTTGTTTGTTGGCGCATTAATTGAATGGAGCATGATAGAGAATATCCCAAATGAATTATTGTGATTATTTTATATCGTTGTTATAAAATGCCATAGTGTTTAAATAGTTTTAGAGGAAAACTACCCTCAGTGAATTAGATGCCAGTTGCAATTATTCCGGATGTTAGTGAACAACATTGTATTGGATGTGCTTTATGTGTAGAAATTTGTACAGCTCTTGGTCCAGATGTTTTGAGAGTAAAACCTGTTGAAGGCTGGAAAAGAGGTAAAGCATTTGTCTTTTACCCAGAACGATGTATTTCTGATGGTGCGTGTATAGGTGTTTGTCCAACAAAAGCAATTTTTTGGATGAGACCAATGGAATATACTCCAGGACAACCAATCCCATTAAAGAAAAACGCCATATTTACAAAAGGCTGGGAAGAGGGCTAAGCTTCCATCCAAATAACTTTTTTATTTTTTTTAAAACGTATTTTCCAGTTTTAGGCTTTTAGACATTATTATTCCTATTCCTATATATTATTAGAATTTAAATAACAATCCGAATTACTGATTAATTTGGATTTGACAAAAAAGCTATTTGTTGTAGGCGTAGGTCCAGGTTCAATGAAATACCTTACAGACTATTCAAAAGAAGTAATTAAAAACTCTGATTTTATTGTAGGATACAAGTACACTTTATCTACAATTGAGCATGTTATCGATAAATCTATACAAAAAGTTTTTGAAATAACAATGAAAAATCAAGAGGAGATATATCAACATGTATTTAATGATTTGATGAAAGATAATGATCGGTGCACTGTTCCCTTTACTGGTGATGCAAACTTTTCTGAATCAGAAGTGGTGGATAGGTTGTTGGATCTTTTTGGGGACGATAATGTAGAAATAATTCCGGGTATCAGTTCAATACAAATTGCATCCGCAAAATCCAGGGTACCATTGGATAAGGCAACAATTATAACATTTCATATCACAGGAGATATCGAAGAAAAAAAAATAGAGCTGGTAAAATCCGTAACAGATAGTAAAAGCATAATATTGGTGCCTCGGCCATGGCCATCAAATCCATCCAAGAACTTCATGCCTTCTGATATCTCCTTATTTTTAAGAAAAAATGGAATAGATACTTCGAAAATTGATGTTTGGGTATTTGAAAATTTAACCAACAATGAAAAAGAGACTGTATACAAAGGAAAAATGGATTCGTTGGAAAACAAAGATTTTAGTGCTTTGTCTGTAATGGTGATAGATCAAAACATACGGCAAACTTACTTGGAGTTTTAGTAACCCTGATTGATCAACAACTCTCAATGCAAATAATATATTAGAAGTAAATGTCTATATTGTTTGATGAGCAAAAACGAAATTAGATATTGTATTGAATGTGGTTCAAAAATGTCTAAGGCCACCAAGCTATGCCCAGCTTGTGGGGAATCTCAAATATAATATCTAAAAAATATATTTTGGTTATGCCTAATTTTTCATTTAATTTTGTGTTATGTTGTTAATGATTTTTATTAAAATAGATTTACTTTTATTAATGATTAGATGTGGTAAACAAAATAACCCTTCTTGTTCCTATAATTGTTTCTTCCATAATAATAGGAATTTTGGGATTAGTGTTTGTTCCATTAGATATTAAAAACAGAAACCTTGATTTTTCGACAGGGACAATAAAGATTGATGACATGATTATCAATGTTGAGGTAGCTGATTCAGATGATGAGCGACAGAGATGGTTAATGTTTAGGGAGGAAAACCTGTCACCAAATTCTGGGTTATTGTTGGTTTACGATAAGCCTGATTTGTATTCTGTGTGGTTGCTAAATATTAGATATCCGTTAGATTTACTTTGGTTTGATCAGCAGGGTAACCTCGTTTACACTGTGAGAGATGCGCAACCCTGTGATAATTTTCTGGATTTCTCTACATGTACATTTAAAAATACAGAACCCTCAAAATTTGTTCTAGCCGCTCATTCGGGGTTTATTAGCCAAAATAACATAGCCAATGCGTCAAAATTAGAAATTCTTTCCATCTAGCTTTAAAATAATAAAAACACCAAACTAATGGCTAGATATATTTTTTGATTTGATTTATTTCATGGATTATCTCTTCAATAGAAGCCTCGTCCTCTATGGTTGTTACGTCTCCAATAGTTTCTTTATTTATTATTGATCTCAACAGTCTTCTCATTATTTTGCCACTTCGTGTTTTTGGTAATTTATTTACAAAATATATCTTTTCGGCAATAGCAATCGGTCCTATAGTATTTCTTATGTGCTCATTCATTTCCTTATTCAATTGCTCGGAGGAAACAAATCCTGATTTGAGTACCAAAAACGCTATTATAGTTTCACCTTTTATTTCATCAAATTTACTGGTAACTGCAGCCTCTGCTACTGATTGATGGGATACAAATGCACTTTCTATTTCTATCGTTCCTAATCTGTGTCCTGCAACCTTTAGTATGTCATCCGATCTCCCTAATATCCAAACATAATTATCCTTATCTGTGTATGCAAAATCTCCCGCAAAATAACGATTGGGAACTTTTTCCCAGTATGTCTTTTTATATCTCTCATCATCATTCCATAATGACAATAACATTCCGGGCCATGGCCTTTTGATAGTCAAATAGCCCTTTTTCCCACTTTCCACCTTCTCACCGTTCTCATCCACTATTTCTATCTCAATTCCCGGAAGCGGAAGGGTTCCTGACCCGGGTTTCATTCTGATGTTCTCTATGCCACTACACATACTGACCATTATTCCGCCGGTTTCAGTTTGCCACCAGGTATCGACAATAGGGCAATTTTGCTTCCCGATTACATTATAGTACCATAGCCAAACTTCTGGATTTATTGGTTCTCCAACTGTACCCAATAAACGTAATGTGGATAAATCAAAAGAGTTAGGGATCTCATCACCATGCCTCATATACGCCCTTAACGCAGTTGGTGTAGTATAAAGGATAGTGGCGCCATGTTTTTCCACTATTTTCCAGTATCTTCCCTGGTCTGGAAAATCAGGCGCTCCTTCATACATTATCTCTGTAACCCCATGCATTAACGGTGCATAAACAACATAACTGTGCCCTGTTACCCAACCTATGTCAGCTGTGCAAAAGAAAATGTCTGTTGCCATAAAATTAAAAACCCACTTAGCTGAGTTATATAAATGCGTTAGATATCCTCCTGTGCCATGAACGACTCCCTTTGGTTTCCCCGTAGTTCCTGAGGTATATAATATGAATAACGGATCTGGGCTATCCATCCATTCTGATTCACATAGGTTGGGTTCCTTATTGGTTATATCATCAAACCAAAGATCCCTTTCACCCATTGTTATTTCCTCATTTGTCCTTTTGACTACAATCACTTTTTCAACATGGGGAATTTTCTTTACTGCGTCGTCTGTTATATTTTTTAATGGGATTGTTTTCCCCCTTCTGTAACCCCCGTCTGCTGTTATAATTATTCTGGATTTAGAATCATTTGCTCTATCAGCTATTGATTGAGAGCTAAACCCCGAAAAAACTACCGAATGAATCGCTCCTATTCTGGCGCATGCAAGCATTGAAATGGGCAATTCTGGTATCATTGGAAGATAAATTGTAATTCGATCTCCTTTTTTGATTCCGAGCCTTTTTAAGGCATTAGCTAATTGATTTACTTTATGGTATACCTGATTGTATGTCAGGGTAACTGATTCTCCATTTTCCCCTTCCCAAATAATGGCGGCCTTGTTTTTTGTTTCCGAGTCTATATTCTTATCAAGGCAATTGTATGCTGCATTTATTTTACCGCCCTGAAACCATTTCGCAAAAGGGGGATTCCAGTCCAATATTTTATCCCATTGCTTAAACCATGCCAAATTCTTTGCACATTCGGCCCAGAATTGCTCGGGATTGCCTGATGCCTTGTTTTTTATTTTTTCAATTTTTTTGCCTTCAAGTGATATGTTATCGGTAGTATCGATATTTTCTGATTTTGAAATGTTAACCATGAAAACTGAAATGAAAGTTGTTTACTTAAATGCTTTTTTTAAATAACATGATAAATCTATAGATAAATCTTATGTGCAATTGTAGCAATAAATTAAAATAAATAAAGAGAGCGAAAATAGGTGTGAAGTATAGAAGTAGAACAGAAATAGTAGCAATGATTCTTGACGCAGCAAATGGCGGTGCTACAAAGACAAAAATCATGTATAAAGCATTCTTAAGCTATGCGCAGTTACGTGAGTATTTATCTGTACTGATAGAAAATAATTTAATTGAATATATTGAAGGCTTACAGACATACAAAACAACGGAAAAAGGGCTAAACTTTCTAAAAATGCATAATGAAATAGGCGAACTTTTAAATCCACAAAAACAGGAATAATCCTTTATTTTTTCATATTTTAAGCATTTCAGCTAAAATAAATTCAATTGAGTATTAAAATATAGCAATTCCTGATAAGCTAAAGCACTGTCATAAAATAAAATGGAATTTAAAATGTGAACTAATGCATTGCTTTTTTGTCGCTGATGTCGCTGTTGTTGTTCTAATACTCTAATTAGCAGATGTAACTATTTGGCTTATTTCATTATGCTCATTCTCATTTTCAATAGCATTAGAAATGTCGGGAACAGAGTCTTCTAATTCCTTTTCAATTCCTTCATCTCCCTCCTCCTCTTTTTGTAGTTCTTGATTGTTGTCACCTAAGCTGTTGTTACCTAAATCCTCCTCATTTATTTGGCTGTTTTCCAATGTTTCTTTATCTTCATTGTGAAGGCTTATTGTATTTTCAGCTGCCTCATTGGTTGAAGATACTGTTGTATTGTCTACGGTCTGCTGGGTTAGTTTGTTAATTATGTTTTTGATTTCTGAATTCTCTAGATTTGTGTGATCTATTAATTCGTTGGTATGCAGATTGATCTGTTGATATACATCCTCTGTTATCTCGTTGCTTTTATACTGCAGTTTTGCGTCAAATAACACCGATTTTATTCTTCTTGATTCTATATCCAGTTCTGATATTCTTTGATGAAGTCTGTCGATTATTTCTTTGGTGTTTTCGCCTAACTTATCGAGTCTTTTTTCATATTTTAAATAGACCAACTCTGCATCGTCTTTCATACTATCGTTTTCAGAAACAATTTCCTGCAATGCCTTTATTCTTTTTAATGTCAAAGATTTTTCACGTAATAGTTTTTGAGCATCAAGTCTCCATCTTGGAATAAAAATAACATAGTCTCCTTGAACTAAAAGCTGCTCATATGGCAAATTTTTTATACCAGCAGAGCCACAATCGACACTAACTGATTCTACAGATCCTTCAATATCTGTTATTATGCCTATAACCTTTCCTATGTACGTTCCATACATATCTTTAACTTTTTTACCCACAAATTCGAGCCTCAGTTCGCTCATGGATTTTCATTTAAAAGTTGGTATAATGCTCGCTGTGTGAAAATATATTAATTATTTTATTATAATTATTTAACTACATTATTGTAGTAATTGATAATAAAGCAAACTGTGTTTTATGGAAAATATGTACCAAGAAAATTTTACTTTTGATGAAAAACAAAAACTTGAATCCCATTTTTCCAATTCTGATAGAGCGGTATTTGTGATTATTACCTCTAATCAGGTTGATCGTGGGGCACTGATGTCCAGGTATTCCAGAACCGATAAAACAATGCGGCGCATTTTTATAGACGAATTTTTGTCTAATCCTAACAGAGGGACTGAATTCTATAACAAAGTCCTGTTAGAATATGGCGATGATTCTGTTGCCGAACTCGGAACGGCGCAATGTGCCATAGAGTGGATTTCCAATATAGGTGCTCAAAAAATTGAGGATCATCGAATTGGTTTGTCGTTTTTAGAAAAGTCCTCCCGTTATGTGGCTTTTGATAAAAAGGCCAATGGAGTCTATAAATACCATAGAGATAAAAAAATAATGTCCTCTTCCTTCGCTGATAACTTTATACGGTCATGCGATTTATCGTTTGAAACTTATTCTAAAAATATCGCACCTATGCAAAATTACCTTAAGGAAAAAATTCCTATCGATGATCTTTATTTTTATAACTCTGCCGGTAATAGTGAAACTCCTTTTAACCACTTGAGCAATTTGGATGACATAGAGAACGCAAAAAAAATATACAACTCAACGATTAAGGCAAAGGCATTAGATATATTGAGAAATCTCCTTCCCTCTTCAACTCTTACAAACCTTGCAATTACCGGAAATGGGAGAGCATTTGAATATCTTTTATTTCACGTTCTTTATTCGGATATGGATGAAATACGGGACATAGGGAATCAATTGTATGGTGAATTGGAAAAATACATTGAGCCGTTTATCAAACGCTCAAAAGACAATTACAGTGTTTTATACAACGATTATCTGATAAAGACCCGGGATTCAATACACCAAATATTAGATTCCGACTTGCAGATATATGGCGAAAGCAATTCAAATTCAAATTCAAATTCAAATTCAAATTCAAATGGTTCTGGTGCAAATGTTAAACTGCTCTCCTATATCCCAAACCATGAAGCCGAGGTAAAATTGGTTTCATCGATATTATATGAGTATGGAAAAGACCTTCCACAGGATTTTCTATTGGATTACTCCAATTCGTTAACTGATGACAAAAGACATGAAATCATCAGGCTATATACTCAATTTAGACAAAATAGGCGACACAGGCCAGGGCGAGCATTTGAGGTAATCGACTATTCATTTGGATTGATGACAAATTATGGTATGTTTAGGGATCTCCACAGGCATAGAATGTTAACAATGAGTAGACAACTGTTGTCTACAAAATACGGATATGACATTCCGCGTGAAATAACTGAGTTAGGGATAGAGAAAGACTACAATGATTGCATGTATCTTTGTGATGAATCCTATAAATTAATCTCATCAAAGATGCCTAGTGAGGCGCAGTATGTGGTAAATTTTGCCTACAGATACCCGTATTTTATAAAGATGAATCTTCGTGAAGCGTGCCATATGATTGAGCTCCGAACGACTCCCCAGGGTCATCTTGATTATAGAAATATTTGTCAACAGATGTATTCCTTGATAAAAGAGGTCAACCCTGTTATAGCTAAAGGGATAAAGTTTGTTGATATGAATAACTATGATTTGGAGCGATTTAAATCCGAAAAAAACACTGCAATGAAAAAATCCAAATTAAACCTCGAGTCTAGCAGCAATATAATCTAACTTTATTATTTATTTGTTAAAACCATTTGTCAAGGGATTGGCTCTTTTTAAGAATGTGTTTATCGAGCTTTTCTACGTAATTATTTACTCTTTCGTAGGAAAAGTTATTCTCATCACAAAGGAACTTTATAGTTTTCTCTTTGTCGAGATCTTTGAATTGAAGATTTAGATCCCCGATATCTACAACCTCTGGATTCAAAAAAATTTCTCTTATTTCCTGATATGGGGTATTTGAGAGCTCATCTTTTATTTTATCGATATCCTCTAGTTTTTTATGTTTTTGGATTAATTTTAAGGCATTTTTAGGTCCAATGCCGCTAAAGCCGTCCGGATTAAAATCTGTCCCAATCAAAATGCCTAAATCTATTAACTGCTCATGGGTTAGATTGTTGTTTTTTAGTACCTGGTCATATTCTATCAATTCTGGCTCTATGTCTATGTAGACATTTCTGTTTGGGATCTTTCTTTTTCCGCTAATCGTTAAATTTCTTATTAGTCTTTTTGCACCAAATAAGATGGAGTCATAATCCTGACTAACACAAGAATATGCCACACCCTGTTTTGAAAGATATGCGGCTGTGGATTCTCCCTCTGAGGGCGCAGTGATATGTGGAATTCCCATCAATGATAAGATATTTTTTGACTCTTCAACTATATTTGAGGTGAGTATGGAGGTTCCTTGGCTGAATTTTTTTGCATCATCTATTCTTCCCTCCTGTAAAGCCAAATTGTATTTTTCAGTTGCATCCTGTTTAGCTTTTCTTCTCCTCTCAATCTCGCCTGTCTTTAACTTATGAGGGCGTCCGTCGAAAATATAGATTAATTGGATTCCGTCACACATTAAGTTTATATTCCTATAGAAAAGACCACTGAGATGGCTTGTTGGATCCCCTTGGTTATTTGCCAGCAATTCTCCCGTGGGCCCCCTAATTGTTGCTAAAAACTGGTAAATTACATTAAAAGCGTCTATTGATACTACCTTTCTATTTAGATCTGAAATCTTGATAGGATTTGAAGTAACCAATGGTTTTAGATTTAATCCCATACTTTAATTCAAATACAACCAAATGATTTTTAAATTTTTGAAATGTCGCATGGTGGTCATTTGTTGGTTTGAATAGTTGTTTTCGTAAACAAATAAACATGTTATTATCTGTTTAGTCACCTTTTTTAGACCTATAACTTTGCTGAAATCCCGCCGTCTATGTTCATAATTGTACCTGTCACCCACTTGGATTCGTCTGAAGCTAAAAATAAAATGGCATTTGTGACATCATCTGGCTCACCAATTCTTTTTAAGGGGAATGAGTTTTCCAAAACTTTTTTTGCGTTATCGTCCTGTAAATATGGCTCCAAAATCGGACTTCTAATTGTTGACGGTGCAACGCAATTACACCTTATGTTATATTGGCCGTACTCTACGGCTATGCTTTTTGTTAGCATTATTATGCCTGCTTTCGTAACCCCGTATACCGAGAATGGGACTTTGGGTATTGCTCTTATCCCCAACAGTGATGAAATGTTTATTATGTTTCCGTAATTCTGCTCTATCATAATTGGAATTACGGCCTTGATGGGCTGAAATGTCCCTTTTAGATTCACATTCATTAGGTTTGACCATTGATCTTCTGTCATCAAATGAAAAGGCACAGGATCATTAATTATTGCTGCGCAATTTATCAGAATATCTATTTTGTCAAATGTGGATATTGTTTGCTCTATAACATTTAATACTTCAGATTCATGGGCAACATCTGCCGTTACAGCTAAAATATTGTTATTGTTATTGTCAAGCTCGTCTAAAGTCTTTTTTAATTTTTTTTTATCTCGTGCTACTAAAACAACTTTACTACCTTCATCGAGTAACCTTTTTGCTGTGGATTTGCCTATCCCACCACTAGCTCCGGTAATAACGGATACCTTTCCTTTTAGTTTCACAACATTTTTTTCATTACAATCGATTAAAAGTCTTTTTATTTCTCTGATTATATAGAAAATTTTATCAAAGGGCATATGAAATGCCATAAAAATATTGTGATGTTGCCATAAATATTCTAATTTTTGATTACCGCCATAATGGGAATTATACTATTTGGGGCCAACAGATGAAAATATGTGTTTTATACCTCATGCAAGCGCAAATTAACACTGGCCTTGGAAAACCTTGTTATAGGTGTATGACTTTCCACCAACAGCTCCATTCGTAATTCTATGAGTTGACAAGAGGATCAATCTTTACGGTTTTTATTATTGGTATATACTAGCTGGCAATAATTGTGTTAGACACATATGGACCTTGATGTTCCATATGGACATTTTCATGATATCCAAATTACATTTAGTCCGACATTGTCATCTCAATCAGCATCCCAATATATCCACATTTAAAAATAAATAAAGCTCTAAAACAAAACTTATTTGAGATTAACTACTACATTTCAAGACTTGCAGGCGGTTGCAGAGCCA
Source organism: Candidatus Nitrosocosmicus sp. (assembly GCA_037720485.1). Taxonomy (GTDB): domain Archaea; phylum Thermoproteota; class Nitrososphaeria; order Nitrososphaerales; family Nitrososphaeraceae; genus Nitrosocosmicus. The sequence continues at coordinate 10,943 of JBBJMN010000012.1, read as the reverse complement.
TAGATATAGAAAAACTACCTGCTCTTTTTCATTATATACTGCTATTACATTTAATAGGAAAAAATGTGTTAGACACATATGGACCTTGATGTTCCATATGGAACCTTTGACTACATATCCAAATTGTTTTCCTCTATTATTGAACTGCATGAGATTGATGATAGTGTGATGCAAATACTGTCATATTTTATTTTGAAAAAGCATCTATCCGCATACCAAATATTTAAAAAAGAGAAATCCCTTAACAACAAACTCGATTATAGCATTACCAATAAAAAGGTCAAGAGGCTTTTGGACCTTGATCTAATAGAAAAGATAAAAGACTATACACAACTTTCAGAAGTGGAGTTAAAACGTAATGCAATATACTATAAGTTAACGGAACAGGGGCTGTTTGCTTTATATTTAAAACACAAAACGTACCCTCCACGTCCGACAGTTGTTAATTTGAAAGGGAAAGAAAGGCTCATACCCATTACTTTATCAAAGAACTCTTTATTGAGATACAGGGAATATGATTTTTACAAGTTCTGTTTGTACCCTTGGATGAGTTACAATACAATTGCTAGTTGTAGCCAGCAATTTGCAAAAAAAATACATGACTCATTAAGTGACATCAGCCTATATATAGAAAAGTACCTTATATCTTCATATTATGAGGATTTAATTTCTCTGCAATCTAAAAAATATGATGATTATCAAAGAGTAATAGATGCCGGTGGCATTGGTGATATGGAATCTTTATTTAAAAAGATTGGATATTCAAAGGATAAAGAGGATAACAGTACAATATCATTAAAAAAAGATAATGGAAAAACAATACCTTTACCGTATCTTAACTTTAAGGAAAAAAAAATTTTTGAGCAAATGATGTATGACTCTTATAAACGAATAGTATCTGTTAATTTTAAATCAATGTATTACAGGGCAATTTTTTCGTTGGTAAGTGAAAATATAAAAGATGATGATAAGAAAATACTCCGGCAAGATTTAAAGTTTAAAAAAATGCTAACTCAGTTAAACAACCACTTTCGGAGTAACTATGATTTATTATGTGAAACCTAAGAATATGGGCAATCTTGATGCGTGATGAATTGCGCTAAAATTTGTTATATGTATAATAAAGGAAATGATGCTGTAAATATGGAATCTATGTCGATAGTAAAAATAAAGTGATGGCAGCCCCTGCCATTGAATGAAACTATGGGGGACAGCAGTATATGATGATGGTATGTGGAAAAATGCTGATGGCAAGATACGGGTAGAAGAAAAACATCTAGATTCACAAGGCGAACAAGGAAACACTGCTAAATGATATGTATATTTAAGAGTTGCAAATGAAGGAAAAATGGCAGGCAGAAACAAAATATGAATCACTAAGTGAAATAGGTGCTTCAAAAAATAGGATAACATTGTCTGTTGGACTTGTCATATCTGTATCCAATACCCCATCAATAATTGCAATAGGAACAGATATACAAAACATCTGCTATGGGTGCTATTGGGAGACCATCCTAGATATGGCCATTCTATGTAATCATTATAAACTTTGTATTTAGACAAAAAAATGATCAAACTCAAAACTTTTTATTCTTATACAATAAATTACTGTTTTGTTAAAGGAGATGAAAATTAATTATAAAATTAGTTATTAATATCTGTAGAAGTTTGTTTCACCATCCAGATATACCATATAAAATAGGCATTATGAGCATAGTTGGGATTGAAAATTTATTATACTTTATCTTTTGCAATTTCGTTAATCCTTTGTATGGGCCTAACCCAAAACACTTATGTCAACGCCGTTCTAGAAGATAAGGATAATATAGTTCCTTTTGTTGTTTCTAGCCCTGATGTAGATACTTTATGGAATAGCGATATAATTAATGGGTATAGCGATAGTTTCCCGGAAACGAAGAATGGAGATATTGATGGTGGTGATAGTGGTGTTGGAGAATCATCAGCTCCAGAAAATAGGCAATTTGGATCTGATGGTGATGACAAGATGGACAATACCAAAGCCAATGATTTTGGAGATGTCATTCCTGAACCAAAAGCCAATGATTTTACAAACAATGATGATAGAAAATATGATGATGCTTATGATATACCTGAGAATCAAGCCAAAGATAATTCCCATGGCACAGATTCTGCAGATACTATACATGGCAGCATGCCACAACAGATCGGCAACAACGAAAAAACAGCAATCATTACTTTTGATGACGGTTGGAAAAGCCAATATGAAAATGCAAAACCAATTCTAGACGAATTCGGTTTCAAAGCCACGTTCTATCTTGTATGTGACTATATTGGAAATGAAAATAGGCTTACCTGGGAAGAGATCGCGATTTTACAGAACGAAGGACATGCGATGGGCGCCCATACCATGGATCATGCGAACTTGGACAATATACCAATAGACTCTCAAAGGTATGAAATAGTTGAATCAAAGAAATGCCTTGAAGATAATGGAATTGAATCTAATAGTTTTGCCTATCCTTTTAATTCAGGAGACGATAATTCAAATGTACTGGATTTAGTATCAGAAAATTATGATTTTGCTAGAACTGCCGGTGATGTTGCAAGGAATGATATGTATCCAAAATATACAATTGCAGGATGGAGTCATGATGCTGACAGAAAAGCGCATGGATATTCAGATTTTGAAATGCTTAATGAATTTAAAAAACATGTTGACGGATTTTCTTATAAAAATGGCGACGATGATCAATCCCCCTATGATATTCCTATATTGATATATCACAAAATAGGTGAGGATAAAATAGGTGGTGACAATGGCGAAGGGTACAGCACAAGCATTGACTTGTTTAGAGCAGAAATGGAGTATCTTCACAACAATAATTTCAAAGTAGTTGCAATGGATAAGGTGTTTGGATGAGCCAGTTACATAATGATGAGAGTGTATGCCCCCTTTCTTTCTCTCCTCTTTACAATTGCAATTTTGAACCGCCTCATTTTATTTAAGAAAAAACATGGTGACTTGATTATTTGCTTTCAGATATGCCTTCGAATTCACAGGCAATGTTTTTTGTAATGACTCTAATCTAGGATCTGCCAAAACGAATCCCGCAATTTCTAATTTATCTAAAAGAATTCTTTTGCATTTCTGAGTATTTATGTTATCAGGATTAGTTATTACAGATTGTCTTCCTTTGATATCCTTATCTTTAAAACTAGTTTTATAGAATTAAACTTTTCGCCTTCATCTTTATCCAATAACTTGGCAAGTGCTGCCGAACTTGAATTTCTTGGTATTAATATTTGTGATTTTATAAACGTGTGAGATTTTTAATAGTTGATCGGTTTTATCGGAGGAATAGGGAATAGGGTTCTCTAATTCAAATGATGCTTCCCTAGCATTTCCTTAATGGCTTGAAAACATGATTTGGTCTCTTTACTATCTCAATTACAATTCTTTCAAATCATGTTTTACACACAACATATTAGAATCCAGCCAAGCAACCAAATCCTTAACCATTGGTAGTCAATTTTCCTAGCAAGACCGACCAATCTATAAGTCGGTTCTTTTTTCCGTAAAATATTGAATTCATAAATATGGGTATTACAATTAAAATTGAAGACAACATGACATAATTACAACTGTTTCTATAACACTAATGCCGTTATTAGTCTAGGATTCTTTTATAATTTTTTCCCTATAGCAGTTGTATATATTATATGCGTATATTTGCGCCATGATTTTTACAAACAAGTTATATAAATTATAATTATTTTAATTTTGATGGGTATAAAATGTCCTAATTGTTCTGATGAAATGATTTTGACCGATAGATATGGTGTTGAGATAGATCACTGTCCAAGATGCAAAGGTGTGTGGCTTGATAGGGGAGAACTAGAAAAAGTGGCAAATATGCAGAACAAGTATGATGATGACCATTATAACAAGTATCATTTTGGCAAGGATCGTGACTATGATGATGATGATGATTATTACTCTAGAAGAAGGCACAAAAAAAGAGGATTTCTTGAAGATATGTTTGATTTTGGCTGATTGAGCAGCAGATAGTTTTTACCAGCCATTATTATTGTTTTGGGATAAATGCTTTTTATTTATTTGTATATATCCGGTAATTTTCAGCTATATCGATTATTTGCTATGGTGCCATTAAAAAGGTGAAAAAACTGATTGCTTTTGATAAAGCAAAAAATTGCTTAAATGATTATCCTCAACATGAGGATCATTTCAGTATTATGATGGTATCATCATTATACCAATATTTTAGATCAATACCAACTACAGATTAACCTATCAAATATTGCCAAAAAAATAAAATTACTAATTATTGATTTACTTGAATCTGAAATTACTTGACAATATTGGATTTTATACAATCTGAAGAATACCAAAGTTTCACATGTTAATTTATGGCAACTTGGTATATTGCCCAAAAACACAATATACCAAAATTCTTTAGATTTACTATTGATCGATAATTGAGTGCTTATAAAGTGTATCCCAAAAAAGTAGTTCATAATCAAGAATCAATCTTGCAGATGTACATATAGATTTTTCACTATATGGAGAAATGACTGATGATAGTATCAATTCATTGGATTTGTCGATAAATTCTTTTGGTAATGGGGAAGCAAAGCTGTCCAAAAATACACAGGAATTACTTTCAAAACCGTGATTCTTTTGCAATATGGAACTCATTTTGTCACAATTGTATCCCCAAACTGGGAGATCTATGAGAAGAGCTGTGAAAACCTCAACATCTGATCCATATACCGCAAGTTTCGTAAGGTAGTTTGTATATGCCTGGCATCCAGATAGGGGCTCATAGGATTCCATCTTTCTGTTATCAATATTCATCGCTTCTGCAAAGATATTCAATTTCTCAAGAGCATTTATTTCTGTATTTAAACAATCAGTAAAAAGTTCGCTGGCCATATCGTTTGATGTTTTTGATATCATGAAAGCAAAATTTCTTTTGTCATTCGCAATTATTTTGTATTGTTCACAAACAAATATTTCTAATTTGTATTTGGATATTTGCTTCTTTTCTAACGCGTCTATGAAGGGATGATTGTGAATTGTGTGTATAGTATTAGAGAGCTCTCTTTGTATATTCTCTATTAAAGTCAATTTACTATTATTATAAGTCATATGAAATCAGCACTATATTATGCATTTGTATATTAGATATATCATGCTGTTATTCTATGATTCTTGCTATTTTCATTTTATATATTCTGTCAATATGTGTAGATGGTCGTTCAGGTTGATTTGCAACAAAAGATTTCGGGTATTTGATAAACGATCGATATGATATGTTTATGGAAACGTGTTGTTAACATATTATATCCTTCTATCGGTTAGATAAACGATGGAATTGCTATGACAATAACATTTGCAGATGAAATGAAACAATGCTCGATTAAAAAGTGGCAAAAAATACTAAGCCATAAATTCGTAACAGAGATTTCCAAGGGTATTTTGCCTATGAATAAATTTTTATTTTATTTAGAGCAGGACAACTATTTTCTTCAAGTGTTTTCAGGTTTTTTGCAATCAGCAAAACAAAAAACTACTGACATCCAAATGAAAGAATGGCTAGAGAGTCTTTACATCAGTACGGTTGATTTTGAAATGGGAATGCAAAAACAATTGCTTGATAAAATTTCTGGTGTTCCTAGTAATTCCGTTATTACTACACAAAATACTTCTCCAAGTAACACTACATTGGAATACACCCGTTTTCTATTGCAGATATCCTATAATGGCACTATTAATGAAATCGTATCAGCCATGGCTCCATGCCCGTGGACATACCTTGAGATAGCGCAACTATTGTCAAAACACCATATCGACAATGAGGTTTACAGGAATTGGGTAAAATTCTATTGCTCAAATGAATCGCAAAAGCAAGTAGAGGAGTTAAAACAGGTTTTAAACACATTGGGTGAAAATGAGAATCAGGATGAAAAGTCTAAAGAGAGAATGAAAAATCATTTTGCTTTTGCGTGTAATTATGAATACCGCTTCTGGGATATGGCATATAATTTAGATAAGCCATGAATGAGAATTTCTTTTTATTTTATGTATATATAATTTAGCTAACTTTGAGCATACAAAAATTGCCCCCATAGCCTCCATGCCCCCAAAAAAGAAACATCATACCATTATAACGTAATATCTGAAGACTTGGAAGCAGAGAGCGCGGATGTGCCATTATTTTATTTGTTGGTTTTTGATACTACAACACTTTTAAATTTATATTCCTCTCTACTTTAGCCTTATTTATGATAATAAAATGTGCAGATTGTGGCTGTAATCCTCAAGACTGTAAAAAGGGAAAATGCCCTGACTGCACGTTAGGTGTTTGTTGTTGTTTATACACCCATTCTTAAATACCCAAAAAATAACACCTATAGAGAGACAGACCAAATTTTATGATAAAACATACAACTTATTATAAACTGAGCAATTTACCTCCGAAGCCTCCATGCCCCCAGAGATTAAGTGTCCGGTGATTAATCATCAAATTACAAATATTTAGAAATAAAATACCGCCAAAAACAAAATCATTTTCTCATATTGGTGTCGTATAGTCTAAGGCTTAAACCACCGGAGACAATACCATCTTTATCACATTAATTGAAAATACTTTTTATATATTGTGTAACCAAATGCAGTATTCCTAAATATGCCTCAATTTATAATACTTCATTATGGTGTTTAGACACTACCAGATACTTGTTGCCCTCAAAACCATCCAATAGTGACATTGGCATTGAAAGTAATGTTTAATATTACAGTATTATCATTTTAATACCTATGTATTTTTCCAATTGATGTAACAACACCATCTTCAGTGTTACTCATAGAAATAATTATTAGTTATTGATGCTCAATCAGTATAACAAATACATAGTTGAAATATGTAATAGATAACAATATTGTTTAATTTTCCATATTATACTAACTGAATCTAAATGCAACTTAATCATTAGTATTTGGTTAAATAGGATTTTTAAAAAGTCCAAAATGTAGATATCAAATAGATTATTGTGTTCAATGCTTGCTATTAATAATAAACAAAAACCTAAGATTGCAAATCTGAATCAGGTTTTATTGCATGTTTTAACAATAATATTGACTATCAGATAACTAAATATATGATTGACAATGAAGAGGAAAAAAACGAATATTCTGATTCCTCAAAAGAATGGTCAGCAGCGGGATATGCTTTAGATTATTTGGAAATAGCCGATCAAATTCCATACAAAAAGGATGGAGAACTGGTTTTGCTTGATCATATTCCTAAAACTGTAAAAAGATTACTCGACCTTGGAACAGGTGATGGCAGGTTAATTAAACTACTAAGGACAAACCTTTCATCATTACAGGAAGCCGTAGGATTGGATGTTTCTCCGACAATGCTTAATATGGCCAGAGATTGTTTCAAAAACGATTATTCAGTTAAGATTATGGCACATGACCTTTCATATCCACTTCCAAAGGATTTAGGACAGTTTGATGCGGTAATCTCTGGATTTGCAATACATCATTTAACTGATGAAAGAAAATGGGCGCTCTATAAGGAGATATTTGATATGGTGAAACCCGGGGGAATATTTTGTAATTATGATCACGTGGCCTCATCCACCCCAAGGTTACATCAACAATTTTTAGCAAAAACCACGGTCAAGAAGGAGGATAAATCCAATAAACTTCTGAATACCGAAGTTCAATTAGAATGGCTAAGGGGGATTGGTTTTACAGATGTTGATTGTTATTGGAAATGGCTTGAGTATGCTTTGATGATTGGTGTTAAACCTGGGGATATTATGACTTAGGTTCACCTCTAGAAAAGAAAACGCAGCGCAGACAACCACTTTTAAATACGTAACCTAGTGAATAATGATATCTAGTACAGTAGATTGGTCACATCAGATCCATCGAGCGTTCCCTTAGTTGCTAAATAAATGGGAAAAGTCGGGATTCGGTATCAAGAAATAAAGTCACACTCTATGATGCTTATGGAGTCTTTAAGCAATCACCCAAATTTACTTTGAAGTCCATAATCTACAATGTTTATATTTTTTATTTATAATCTTAGCCAAACACGACATTAAATTTAATTTATATTAAGAATCAAAGTACCATTTTAACGGTTATACCAATAATTTAACCGATAAAGATGACTGATATAAATAATAATACCTGTAAAGAGTTAGTGTCATCAAACAGTGGCCAATTTAAATGTGAAGTATCTGGAACTTCTTTTAATTCCCAACAAGAAATGGAAGAGCATGGAAGAAGGGAACATAACAAATAAAAGAAAATCTCAAGACTGCAATAAAAGACAACAGTAATATTTTTTAATTAAATGAAACAATCCACATCCTATTTTTTTTCTTATCAATACCTTTTTGCAATCATTTTCTAATTGTCAATCACCGTTACCATCTTTGGCAAGTTATACAGTAGGATTAGTTAAAGCATGTTGTTTTCATTCACATTTTATAGCATCAATATCAATATCAATATCATCATCATTATACAACATCTTTGTAAATGTTGTTTCTCATTGTATGTAACTGCCCATAGGATATATCTTATTATGGTTGAATTTCAGATTGGCTTTATAACAAAGAGGTGATATAAATTTCTGTAATTGAATTATGGTAATGATATCATCTTTGTATCTGCAATCATATGCTAAATTCGCAGTAAAAGAATTAACACTCTGCAATTAGTTAAATTGGTATAAGTGTCTATAGAACAAATATATTTTATCATTATACTATGCAATTATTCATAAACAATTGTTTTTATACCATGTTGGAGAGTCAAATGCTTTTGAAAATCTTCTTCTTTGCTAAAGCACCACAGGCATCACACTTAAACTATTTTTATTTTCATAGCTCATTGTGATTGTTATATTCAGTATTTATATGAATATTTAGAAATCGAATATAAAAGGCAATTCTTTAATTATTTGCGGCTATTTAGGAAGTGCATTATCCTACTACTATTACCTACCTTGAAGATATGACTTAATCTTCTCTTGATCATAGAATACCTTTATTCATTTGAATTTTTTTCTGTTTCTTTTTATCATATCTACTACCAAAAAGCTGTCAAGAAAAGTCTTTTCCATAAGCCCCTCCTGTATTGGGATTGTAATATTCCTAAATCCGTGATTCTTGACCAATTCAAAGACACCGGCTCTTATGGCTTCTGCCTCTTCTTCGTAACCGTATTTTAGTAAGCCTAACCAAATCATCCAATTAGTATTAACCCATATGGGCCCTCTCCAATAATTGGATTTGTGAAAGTATGGTTCATTTGTATCTGTGGGGATAGTAGGGACATGAAGAAACCATCATTTCCACAGAAGTGAGTGTCTTATCCATTTTACAAGGTTTTGTGCGTCTTCTTTCGTCATCAATCCCGTATAAATTGGAATAAATGATGCCACGGTTTCTTTTTAATCCACTCCCTTTGTAACAGATCATAGTCATAGAATAGATTCTCCTCACTTAAACCAAATTCTTTCTTATCCTTGATAAAGTATTTGTAAAAGTTTTTCTGTTTTGATATCCACGTGCCCATCTCTTTTGGGTCCTCTCCTATGATATTTGCAATTTCTCTTAAAAATTTGTTAGCAACATAAAATATACTGGTAAACAAGACATCCTTTATCTTGAAAGGAAAATTGGCATACATCTTCCTTTCGTCATAATTGTATTTCTTCATTAATTCTATCAGATATATGAATTTGTTATATTCTTCATCTTTGGGTATTGTATCTGAAAACCATTGACAGCCTTTTTATCAACCTTTCAAATTCCGGCAAATCTTTTACATCTACTTTTGATAGAGATTCATCCCATAGTGGTGAGTTATCCATTCCAGATTCCCATGGATGAAGAATTGTGATTGTTCAGAGCCTTCGGGGTCTCGGTAGGTAAGATAGATATGAAATTTCTTTAGATTTGGGTATGCTTTTTCAAAAATTCTACTGCCTTTGCCTTATCTTGTGCATTCTTGTAGACATAATAGCAAGCAATAGCGTGCATTGGTGGTTGTGTCATCCCAGACGTGCCCATATCTTTGGGTGCGTTTTTAGACCTTTCAATCTCGTAGAAATTCGCTGACGGAAAGTATGTTTTGCTTTTTTATCAAATACAATGCTAGGTATCATTCCGTTTTTCCATTGGGCAGCGAACAGGCATTCAAGTTCTTTGTTGCCTATCCGTATCAACATACGAGTTTCCAATAGATATGAAACACGAATCCAGCCATTGGTGGGGATAAAGGGTTTTAGCAGGGATTGTAAGATTCCCAGTCCAGTTTCTTTCCAGAACTTGAACTGCATCTGCAAAAGTTTATCCAAAACCAATTACCTTCTTAATAGGAAAAGGAAAAATGGCGACTAACCTTGTCCTTGAACCTGCAACTTCCATCAAGACAAAAAGGCATAATACATATCATCGTTAGAAATCTGTTTTTCTGACAACATTCTTACAAAGGCGAAATTTATGCTCCCTGCCCTTGGTTTTGCATAAGCCCTCCATCGATGAATAATGTTGTACCGTGTATATACGATGCATCTTCTGAAGCTAGATATACCGCTGCGTTTGCTATCTCTTCGGGTTTTGCTGCCCTTTTAACCGGTATTGATTGTACTTGCTTCATTCTAACTTCTTGGTCATCTACTGCTTTTTGATTAAATGGTGTCAACACCATTCCTGGCGCAATATTGTTCACCGTAATGTTTTTTTCTGCCACTTCTAAAGCCAAGCAGCGGGTAAGGTTTCTTAACGCACCTTTTGACGCACAATAGCCTGAAGCCCCTGCTCTGGGAACTTCTTGATGTACGCTTGTTATGTTTATAATTGTGGCCCTTTCATTTGAATTTTCCAAACCATTTAGAAAATGTTTGCAA
>JBBJMN010000071.1:0-11034 GCA_037720485.1 Candidatus Nitrosocosmicus sp. | reverse complement strand
ACCCCCTTGTAATAGGGCCCATCTTCGTCAGTTGTTTGAGCAAGGGAAAGATGATGGAAATAAACATTAACCAATAACAATGATAATGCAATACCAATCAACGGTAAGGACAAGCAAAACCTTAAATCCAAAAGATTCTGCAATTTCACAATGAAAGTTAGTAATTTCACACTTATAAAACTTAAAAACTAATGTAATGACGCTTAGCAACAACCTTTACCAAAAAGTAACAACATCTGAAAGTGCATATACGCCGTTGGCTAATTGCATTAGTTATTTTATTGAGATTTTCTTTCATTTTACTTTCTTTTTTTGGAAACTTCCCAATTACCCATAAAACATTCTTTTTGGCAAAAATACGATTTCCAATGTCGTGCATTTCTAAAGGAAAAATCAAAAGAGGTAATAAGGCACTAGCCTTGGTTGATAGTTGGGGTTTACGCTATTTTTAATTTCCACAGGGGAAAATCTCTAGGTTCATCCTCATATCCACAGGTAAAAATCCCACCCCATTAGGGATCGAGTCTTTTGTTTGGAATGACTATTTGACGCCATACCCACTATACATTATGCCCACTACGCATACCAAGCCAAAAACAATCAGGGCGGTAAGGAAAACATTTATGCAAACTTTCAAATTTTCTTGTAGTCTATTGCCCTCTGTGTTTCTGTCTCTGATAAATTTTTGCTCTTTTATGGTAACTAGGGCATAAAGCTTTATTCCACCCATCAGGTAATTTATTGCGATAAAAGGCAAAATCAAAACTATGTCTTTTGGATTACGCCTCAGATGGGGAATTATCTTTATCCCTCTTCCCACTATCCAAAGAATGAATATGGACAATGCGGCCAGAAAATCCTGATGGTATATCGCATACGCAAAAAAGATTGGACCCAAAAAAAGAGTAAACGTGGAGATTATTCTGTCTACCATAAAGAAGGCAAGGAATGGGCGCTTCCAAACCCATCCCTGCCATAAACTAAGCAAATCAGAGTTGTGGCTGTTTCTTGACCAGCGTATTCTCTGTTTACAAAAAGTTTTGAAATTTGAGGCTGCATCAGAGTATATAACCGCATTCTCCTGATAATACGTTTTCCAACCGTCACTTTGAACTAATCGGGTCAAGCATTTATCCTCTCCCGACTCTTTTCTTTTTCCCAAAATCCGCTCGTTAAGGAATAGGTCAAGTTTTGGCAATACTAGTTCACGCCGATAAAGGGATGTTCTGCCTGAGAGACAGGATAATGACTTGCCATTGGCTGCTTGGGCAGGCAAATCATAGTAATTTCTAATGTCCCAGAAGACATCTGTTACCTTTTGCCAGAAGGAACTACGCTCTATGGGGTGAACTCTAGCAGTCACCCCTGCAATCATGGCATCACCAAATGGTGCAAGCAACTCATTTTTTATGTTAGGTGCCCAGATTGTATCGCTATCGGTTAAAGCGATAATTTCCCCTCTTGCAATTTTAATACCATCAGCTAAAGCTTCTCTTTTACCTGGCTTTGAGGTAACAATCAGCTTTGACCAGGGTTTGTTGCTGTTGTTGCCAAAGAAATCCTTGAAAATGTTTATGCAATCTTTGTCCGATTCATCTATGACCGCTATTATTTCATTGGGCCTATTTAATTGCCATGATTCCAAGGCCCTCCTAAAGGTAACAGGGTTTTCCTTGTAAACCGGTATTATCACACTGATTGTGTTTGTTTGATTCTGATCGCGTACCTTAAACGGTTTGTATCGAAGACTAGCCATTTTCTTGATAATCCACACGCCCCATCTCCAGACACCTATAAGGCCTAAAGGCACGTAGATCAAATAGTCATTAGTAAGGTTCAGAACAGCTTGATGGGAAATGACTGGATCAATCATTGTTGAATAAAAGTCAATATGGAAAACAACAACCATCACAAACAAAGCCAATGTTATGCTAATAGATATTGTTACAACAAAAAGTCGAAGATAACTATAGATTGAAGTTGGGGAAAACCTATAATCATCGAACTTCACTTTTTTCCTCCCATGAAACAAAATCTTCAATTATATTTAACTCATCTTTTTTATTAAGTCTACCCTCAATCAATAGGACCAATTAGCAGACGGCGAATTGAAAACGCGAACGTAATCAATGCATTTGATATACGTATGCTAAAAGAATCAACATAACCAATCAATAGGGGAAAAAAATAAAGATAATTTTAGAACGCAATATTATTTTAAGATTGGCATTATTTCAGTAATCCATATTGCCACCTTACAATGAAATTCCATGTTCCTTTTTTGCTAAATTAAAGGGAATAGAACTGCTTAGGGCGCTCTGTTCATCAGGATACATGGAATGACGATTTGACATCTTTTCATTGATATCCAAAGCAACTTGAAGTAAATCAGGCTCAACATTGAGCGTTTTTAGAAATTCTGTAAACGCTTTCGTGTCTTTAGGGAGACATTTTCCGCCAAAAGGCCTACCTGCTTCGGTTCCGTATTCTCCAATCCTTCTATCCTTCCTAACTCCCAAACTAACAACTGATTCATCTGCACCTATTTTTCCACAAATCTCAGCCATCTCGTTAAAGAAAGAGATTTTTAATGAAAGGAAACAATTGGATACATACTTTATCATCTCGGCGGATTCGTAACCAGTAACAATGACATCTCTTGATACGTGCTGGTATAGCATTTGCAGAGGCATTGTAGAGTCAATTCTTTTATGATCAACCCCTATTACGACTCTGTCAGGATTTAGAAAATCTTCAAACGCATTGTTTTGCCTCAAGAATTCCGGATTATAGCAAACATCATAATCTTGGCCCAATATGAGACTGGAGCAAGTCTTGAAATAGCTAAGTATTCTGTTTCGCATCGTTCCAGGGAGCAATGTGCTTCTAATAACAATTAAATGATATTTTCTGGATGTCTCCAAGGCTTTGAGAACAGGACGAATTACTGACGTAACCTGGGAAATATCCTGTTTCCCATCTTTGTGTGTTGGCGTGTCAACACAAACAAAAGAAATGTCACTTTGAGAGACAACATCAGATATGCTCGATCCAACCTTGTGGCCCTCACTCAACAATGAGTTTCTTTTTTTGGATGAGATATCATAAAAGATGACATCATTTCCAAACCTGTGGAATCCCTTTCCAGTTGATTGTCCAACCACCCCTGCCCCTATAATGCCAATCTTTTGCAATAGTTTTGTTTCGGAACTAAATAATTAAAACTTTGGCCTCAATACAACGTAAAAATTTTAGTTAACTTTTTTCTATATTATGAAATCAATACCGCATAATTTGGATAATATAACTCTGTCTTATTGGTAAGTATGGGGATTAATTTTGAAAGAAAAGTTTATTCCCAAATCTTTTCTTTGAACGTTAATTTTTTGTTTAGGATGAAATTGCTAACAGAAGCTACAATGACCGCTATTAGTAGTGACAGCCCATATGGATTTCCGCTTTCCACCAAGCCATAGACTAGACCCAACTGTATGATGGCCCCAAGTGAGCAAATGCAGAGGAAAGACAGATATTGCTTTATCACATGAAGAGGTGAAAAGTTTCTGTCATCAAAGGTCCAAATTTTGTTTAAAAAGAAATTAGAGGTAACTGATGCAACTATCCCTATTAGTGTTGACTCCATATACCACATCTTTGTGAAGAGACCAGAAGACAGAAGAATTGATACAAAGTAATTTACCAATAGCCCGCTGGCACCCACCGTAAAGAACCTGGCTGCCTTGGAGAAGAACCGGGCAGATCTCTTAAAGGACTTTGGTTTTGCGTTTTTGCCATATCTGTACAGTTGCCATACGGAATGCACAAAATCAAAGATGATCCCAACACTCATCTTGCTTTTACCTGACTTTCTGTCAGTAAATACATAGGGAACTTCTATTATTTTTGCCTGTCTTTCTTTGACAAGCAGTTCTAATAGAATCTTGTAGCCTTTGGTGTTAAAACTGGTGTTTTCAATTAACTTTCTTGGAAAGGCAAAAAAACCAGACATGGGGTCTTTCACATTTGGCACATTAAGACCGTGTCTCGCAATATGGTTTGCCCCCAAACTTAACAATCTCCTTTTCAATGACCATCCTTTTATGGAGCCCCCATTAGTATATCTAGAAGCTATAATAATAGAATCACCATTTTTTTGCGATGTTTCAATCATCTTTGGCAGGATTTCTGGAGGATGTGAGAAATCGGCATCCATTATCAACACCTGTTTGCCCTTAGCATTACTAACGCCTTCCAAAATGGCCTGTATGAGACCCTTCTTTTGTTTTCTGTGTATTACCTTTACATTTAAGATAACCTCATTTTGAGTTAAACTGTTATTTTTTATGTAATCATCCATTAAAACACCTGTTCCATCAGGAGAATTATCATCTACAACAATAATCTCGGCTTGAACGCTATTGCCAATCTTGGACTTTATAGAATCTATCAAGTGTACGATATTTTCGGCCTCATTATATGTTGGGATAACAATAGACAGTTGAGGAGAAGGTTCTGATTCCAAAATTCTCACTCTATCTACTTGCATTAATTACAATTTCTTTGTTAAATAACATATAAATCAAATTCCTCAGATTCTTATATATTATTATATAATAACCTTTCATCATATTTCCATTGACAATAAAGCAACTACAAAAGCATGGATATTGCTACTTCTTTGGGTCTTTGTCGTTGCTGGTGATGGGCCACAAGCTAACGAATTCGGAATGGTTTGAACATCATCGTATGATACTATCTGCACCATTTTTTGTAGTTTGACAATCCAATTTTGTGAAGTTCAATGATCGATTATTGTTTGGTTATTTACTGATATTTTAGAATCTGTTTGTGGTCTAGATATATATATGCTCGGCCGGATTCGAACCCGGATCGTCGCCTTGAGAGGGCGAAATGTATACCGGAATGTGCGGCTTTTTGTCTAATAGTAGTAGTAGCCTCTACACCACCGGGCTGTTATTGTTTTCTTTTTGGTTGTTAATGCTGAGAATATAAAACTTCGGTTTTAAGCCTTTAATTTCTTTGGTATTGACATCTGGTTGCTGCAACTTGCCAACAATATCATTTAATTTTACATAAGATTTTGTTGGTTTGGGTGCCTTACTGATTTTATTAAGATCCTTTGTTTACATTCATCTAACATCTTACCGAATTTGGTAAGGTCAGGTTAGTAAGTAATGACGAAATTAAAGTTCCGACCAATGGTTGGCAACCCTTTTGATAATGGACCTTAACTTGTACTGGAACTGAGACCTGCTTATGGCCTTGCAAGTATTGATCTCGGACGGAGGAGGACATATACGTGATAGAGACAAGAAGAAACAAACTTAACTCATTAAGCCAATTTTAATTAATGGCAAAATTATGAAAGGAACGGAACCCGCACTTCGCTTGTAAATTAACAACCAGTCTGGGCCAACTTGTTTCAGTTTGTGGATGATTAAACAAAGAACCGCAATTGGAAGAACAATATATTATACGGCGGCCACATGATGGCCGCCGCTAACCTCTGGCAGAAATTTAAGTGAATCAATAAGTGAACATCTGGATCAATTGTAAAAAACGCTTTACCGTCCTGGAAGATTTATGATAAACTTCTTTTCGCATGCCATCTTTCAAAGTATAGAAGGAATAACCTTCATGATGCATTAGATGAATAATGATGGATATGGGTTGAGGCTGCCTTTTTTAAACCTACATGTGTGATAGTGTCGCTATCGTCTGTTCTTATACAAGTATCTCATCCTCTTCCATAAATGAGTTTTTGATATACTTAAAAGATTGCAATCAAGTTCAAATGCCAAGTCTGCCAACCAGATACAAACGAATGAATATCCATCTTGCCAATGATTAAACAAATAACAGCATTTGGAACAGAACAATAACCCAATGGCGGCCATCATGCAATATTTTTCTAATATTATATTCTATTTTTACCAATAACTTAGCAAATTGAATAGCGACCACAACTAAAACTATCTATGGAACATTGGAACATATGGAACATATGTATATCCATACCCCTAATAAAAAAATTCAATGGGGATAACTCCTATGGTTGTATGCCATTTATTTTATATATATGTTGTATATCATGTTCTATATGTTCTAATATAATAAAAAGGTCAAACTGACCTTATTTGACGTGTTTAAGCCCATTTTGGGCTTTTTAATAGAACATCTCCAAATGTTCTAGCATGTCCTGTATGTTCTACTAGAATTAACGCACATGCCATTTATTGGAACAAATATCCATATTTGGGACCTATAAAACAATCATTATATTCATATCCACCCTCTTTATTTCTTATTACCGATTTTGGGTTTTATTATAATAATATTATTAGACTCATCTATTTTCAAATTCCATAAAATTGGTAAATAAAGCCTATTAATCAGATTAATGCTTTAGTTATAATGAATTGTAAAAAGATATCTGACAATAGCCCTGTCAACGCATGTACAGTATGTGGCAACATTACCTTTCACAGTTATTATAAGTATGTCACATAAATATTCAGAATCTCCTTGTGGACCGTATTCACCAATATGGCCTTTATCAACTGTAGGCTTGGCTGGGAACTGCTTTGTATTCTGCGTTTGATAATGTGACCATATAATATATTATAAACCATCAGGAATAATCTAAACATGGTTTCCCTCCTACCCGAATCAACAGGCTATTTAATTCTAGTTGGGATAGGATTGCTTTTTGCATTTGTAGTAACCCTTCTCATCAAAGCCGAAACAAGATGGCTTGGTACTAAAAAAACTTCTTATTGGTTCTTCACTGCAGGAGGGAATTTAAAAACGGGTCTTGTGGCTTCATCAATAGTATCTACGTGGACATGGGCAGCCACTCTTCTTCAATCATCCACGGTAGCATATCAATTTGGAATCAGTGGTCCCTTTTGGTATGCCGCTGGAGCATCGATTCAAATCCTTCTTTTTCAACTATGGCGACACGGTTAAAGAAGGCATATTCTCATGTGCATACTTTTCCTGAGATAATTTATGAGCGATTTGGAAAGAAAGCTCATTTAGTATTTTTTATTTTTTGGGCTAATGACAAACATAATAATTACATCAATGTTGGTATTAGGAGGAGCAGCAGCAGTAAATTCACTGACTGGTGTTAATCTTTATGTGGCCGCTTTTCTTATACCGATTGGTATAATTATCTACACGATTATAGGTGGATTAAAAGCTACATTTATTGCAGATTATATAAACACAGCATTTCTCTTTATAGTAATTCTAATCTTTGTAGTTGGCATTTATTTTACTAGTTCAGAAACTGGTGGCATTGCTGGCATATATGATAGACTCCTTTCTGCCTCGCTTACACAACCGGTGGAAGGAAATTCTAACGGATCATATCTTACACTAACTTCAGTTGGTGGATTGATATTTGGAATCGTAAATATTGTTGGAAACTTTGGGACGGTGTTTGTAAACCAGGCATTCTGGCAGAGGGCTATAGCTGCAGATTTCCGTGCAGCAGGACGCAGTTTTTTGTTGGGGGGAATGATTTGGTTTGCTGTTCCAATGATGTTGGCGACAACTTTGGGCCTTGCGGCCGTTGCAACGGGTTTGACCTTTTCAGAAGAGCAAATCGCTTAGGTCTTGTTGCTCCATTTACAGCATTTACTTTATTAGGAGATTCTGGTGCCATCTTGCTTCTTACGGTGTTGTTCACCGTGGTTATATCGGCAGGTTCTGCTCAAATAACTTCAGTAACCTCACTAGTTACCTTTGATATATTCAAAAGATACCTAAAACCAAGTTTAAAAGATACGGAAGTTATCGTATACTCCCGAGCCGTCATTCTTTTCTATGGCCTAGCGATGGGCGTATTTGCATCTATTTTATTTCAAATAGGTGTGAGCCTAGAGTATGTATACCTTGTTATGGGAATACTTATTGGCTCTGCCGTTGCTCCAATAATACTTACTCTAGTATGGGAGAAAACAAAGAGCAACTCAATGACAGCAGCTGCGATAGTTGGTATCATTGGGGGAACAATATCATGGATGATATCGGCATCCTTGTTGTACGGGGACATATCTTTAAAATCCACTGGAGAGCAGATTCCACTCCTCATTGGAAATGTTACATCCATATCACTAGGTGCCATTGTAACCATATTAGGAAGCAGTATCGAACGATTTACGTACAAGAAAGGCAATAAGCAAATACAACATGTCAATTCTATTGGTATAGATCAAAAGGGCAACTCAAATATTTCATCATCCAATGATGATGAAGCCAATCAAAAACAATTGTCAAAAGAATCAAAAACACTCTTTAAATACGCAACTGTCTTGATACTGTCATTTACAGTATTTGTTCCTTTACCATTGTATTTTTCTGGATATGTTTTTTCCAGTATTTCATTACATATCTGGATTTGGATTGTAATACTGTGGACATCTGTTGCTGGAGGTATCATGATTGCATTTCCAGTCATAGAATCAAGAAATTACATCATCCATGTAACCCGAAACTCCATAATTCCATTAGTCTTTATTGGAATAACTCTAAGCACCATCTTCACTTCGTCAATTCTCTATTTGCATTATAGCGATCAGGAACGATATGTTAAGCAACTAATAGATAAGGGAACCCTCATTCAAGAAAATACACTATCCACAGTTATCCGTCTTTTTAACGAGCAAATGTATACGTCATTTGTCTTGGCCTATATTATAATCGGCGTAATGGGAGCATTCTCTTTAACCACATTATTGCTAAACAGAAGATCAAGAAAGTTAGTAGAGTTAACAAAAATACAAAAAAAAGAGCTAGAAAAGGTTAACGAAGAACTAGTAAAATTGGGCAGAGTCAAGGAGGAATTTATCAATACTGCAGCTCATGAACTCAGAACACCAATACAGCCCATATTAGTACTCACAGATATTCTTAGTAACAGAATAAAAGACAATGAACAAAAGAAATGTCTTGTTTTAATAAAAAGAAATGCACAGAGACTAAGACGACTAGCAAATGATATATTAGACGTCTCAAAGATGGATAGTGGTCAATTACACCTTGATAAACAGCCATTTAACATGAATGAGGTTATATTAAATATCATTTCTGAATCACAAGATCAAGATAAAGAAATAAAGATAAATTTTGTTAAAATATTAGAAGGAAAGGAACTGTTTGTTGTTGCAGATAAAGAACAGATATCCCGCGTATTGTTTAATCTAATAAACAATGCCATAAAGTTTACCGATAAAGGAGATATAATTGTCATAATAGAAAAGATAAATAGCAATAAAATTAAGGACATACACGAAATACATGGAAAAGTACAAGTAGATGAAATTAATTACATTATTGTCAAAATAAAGGATTTTGGAATTGGCATTCATTCAGAAATTATGCCACGACTTTTCTCCAAATTTGCCAGCAAATCATTTCAAGGTACAGGTTTAGGTTTGTATATTTCAAAAAGTATTGTTGAAGCACATGGTGGGAATATCTGGGCTGAAAACAATAAGAATGAAAAAGGAGCTACTTTTTCATTTAGTCTACCTTTAAAAGATTAGATATATGCATATGATGTACAAATCCTATCCTTCTATATTGTCATAATTTTCTAAATTAGTCGTAGTGTTTAACATGTAGATTAGATATTAATTAGAAATTGTTTTTAGAGTCGTATGCATCACATTAATAAAGAATTGTTTTTGTACCTTCCACCTTAACATTATCGGTTTCTCTTGGTGACTTTGATATGTCTATATGGTTAATAACATCTATAACACTTTAAGACGCCAAATTACAATTCGTTTTAGGTTATATTAGTTGTTCCCCTCTCCTGACAGATGATATTGAACGTCTTGATCTCTCTCATGCCATTGTGGCTGCCTCAGTAAGAAGGATGGATGAATACAAAATATGGCATTAAAAATAACCTAATTGGTCACCATAGCTCTCGCATCATATCTTGATATAATCTAGTCACAACGTCGCAACACAACACAAAACATCAAGGAATCAAGAAAACCACTGTATTTTATTTTAAATGAATTACTTTATTATAGAATGTATTGATCTTAAGTAAAAAAGAAAAAGAGAAGATAGTGATCAAACTTGCCGAAGAAGGCAAGTCTACTAGACAAATAGCTGAAACCGCACATATATCGCTAAAGGATATCAGTACAATTAAGAGAAGATATACTGGTGAAGAGGAATACCTAGAAACAAACAACTCCTTATCCATTAACTCCATTCAGCTTTAAGGAAAACAAAAACCATTGGATGCTAACCACTTTAAACATGGATACACGAGGTATTGACCGTATACTGAATTTCTGAGACTATCGAACAAAAAAATGATGTCCATATATTTTGAGATGGGTAATGAAATTCACCTGATTGAACACCTATACAGAGAATTGAAGTTGCATGGGTTGGATAATGATATGATATTTCAACATATTGCAGAAAGAAGAGAACCTGAAGAATCTGGATAGGGACTTGTATGAAACCGCTGGAGAAATTGGGCGGTTGAATTCATTAAAGATGCAACTTAAGAAAGAGGTTACGGAGCTAATGGAAATGTTAGGCCACTGTAAATCGGTAATGGAGGAGAAAGGTCAAGAAACTATCCTTTAGGTATGAAAGATGTATTGTATGTTTTTTTGTTACAACAGAATTCTCTTCAATGAACGGTTAAAAAACATATCGTCATATGCTACTATGAGGACTATCTCAAACTGGTAAATATGCGAAGGTTGGTAACCATATACAATGTTGTGAAAGACGACCTGACCTTGTTCTACGTCTATATACACGTATAAAACAGGAGAGACTTAGTAAACCCCAGATAGTTGAACTTTTGAAAACTCCTAACCTACTTTTAAACTTGAAGAAGAGGGTTGATCTATATACCGATCATATATGGGAACCCCACTCAAAGAAATTGCAACTCGAAAAGGAATTAGATGACAAAAGAAAAAGATTACTAGTTTAGTTCGCTTCTGCTAGATTATACACATAGGT
>JBBJMN010000011.1:0-31200 GCA_037720485.1 Candidatus Nitrosocosmicus sp. | reverse complement strand
ATCTTCACAGAATAAAAAACCTGATACTACATCTTCTTCTGCTTTACCTTCCTCTAAAAATGGTTCCTCTATTTCAGGAAGTAATGACGAATCCAAGCTTTCTATTACTTCATTAAATGGCTGGTTTGGCACTAAACTTGCTTTAAAAAATATTAATATTGAATTTAAAAAAAACTGTGTAACTGCCTTAATTGGTCCCTCAGGATGTGGAAAAACAACGTTATTGAGATGCATAAACCGAATGCATGAAATGACTCCTAGTGCTTCTGTGAAAGGAAAGGTAATTTTAGATGATTTTGATATTTATGATAAAAGTTCTGATCCTGTTGTCATCAAACGACGAATGGGCATGGTATTCCAAAAACCAAATCCATTTCCTACCATGAGTATTTTTGATAATGTAGCATCCGGACTAAAGCTTAACGGTATAAAGGACAAGTCTTTACTAAAGGAGATAGTTCAGGATAGTCTTGAGGGTGCCGGACTTTGGGAGGAAGTTAAAAACGATCTTGAAAAGCCTGGAATAAGTTTGTCAGGTGGTCAGCAACAACGACTTTGTATAGCTAGAGCACTAGCAATGCAACCTGAAATTCTTTTGATGGATGAGCCCACATCTGCACTCGACCCGCTTGCATCCTCTAAAATAGAGGAATTGATAACTGAACTTAAAAAAAATCTTACCGTAATAATTGTGACCCATAACATGCAACAAGCAGCAAGAGTTTCAGACTACACCGCCTTTATGTATCTTGGAGAATTGGTGGAATTTGGTCAAACTGCTCAGATTTTCAAAAACCCTGTTAAAGAGTTGACCGAAAGATATATCTCAGGTAAATTTGGCTAATGATTGCTTCTTTTTTCTTTTATAGTGTTTTACAAATACATTGACCCGCTTAATTGATTTAGGCCTAAACAGGTTAAGCAGCATTATCCTTGAGATGGCTACCCTCGGTGAAAACACTGTGATAACGGCCATTGCATCCTATAAGGAGGATAACCTGGAAACAACAAAAGAAATATTTGAGTCATCCGCTAAACTGCGTTTTCTTCAAGATGAGGTTTCAGAACTGACAATCGAGCTAATTGCTAGATTCCAGCCTGTTGCCACCGATCTGCGATACATAAAATCCTGCATGGAAATTTCATATGGTTTTTCCAGGTTTGGCCGGTACGCGTATGATATTATTACTGTGCTAGAAATCTTAGGACCGCTAAAACTGTGTGACAAGTCTTCTGTTGTTCATATGTCTGGGATTGTTTTAGAGATGATGAAAACAAGCGTATCTGCTTTGCGTTTGCTTGACAACTCTATGTCAAATAAGATATATGAAATGGAGGATTATATAGATATCCTGTACAAAAAAAGCATGAGAGAATCTATCAAAATTATAAACCAAGGTAATTTATACCCAGATAACAGATGCAACATTTCATCTGCTTTGATATTGAAATATTTGGAGCGAATTTCAGATCATGCCTGCTATATTGCAGATTCGGTAAATTATGTTGTAACTGGGGTAACCAGCCCAAGAAGATAGTGTTTTTTTTAGCTGAATATAAATTCCTGTAATGTTTCATTGATAGTAAATGGTGAATGAAATAAAAAAGAGATGTATTATTTGCGGATGCACTGGACATTTTATTTTTGGATGTGTTAGCCATTGGAATGGCCATAAAAAAAACAATGGAAATTGCGTAAAATGATTATTTTAACTCATACAGTGCTATTATTAGTTTTAGTAAAATTTTCTCATTAGTTTTCTCTGCCAACGGCACAAAAAATTCCTGGGTTTCAACTTTAAACCTGGAGATTTTGTCTTTTCTTCGTGAGTTTTTTAGTGATCTGAGATCGTCTAATCTCTCTGCCAAAACTATGCATTTGGTACAGTTATCTGCTTGTTTTATCTTTGAGATTTGTTTTTCGATTGATGGTACGTCATTTTTTTTTGTCTTTTTGACAAAAAATGAAACTGTCCTATAGATTTTTTCACCTATTTCAAGTTTAATGTAATCTTTAATTTCTTGCGATGGCTCCTCTTTATTGAAAATATCATGAAGTAGGGCCGAACAAATCAAATCTGTCTCATTCATTTTTATTTCCTCCGATAAAATCAAGGCAACTCTTAGTGAATGGTTTATCTGTGGCTCATCAGTGTCGGATTGGTATTTTCTAACTATCTCGTTATGTATTCGGATGGCTAATCCAAAAGATTTTGTAATCTTTTCAACATCCTTTATGGATTCCTCAAACGGCTTTAATAAAGTTGTAAATCCTGTTTTAATAAAATTATTTTTTTTATCTTTTTTATCAATGTTATTATACATTTCTTGCAATTTGTCCTTCAAATTGGTTTGATATTTTATCCATTAATGTACTTTTCATCATGATTCTTTTGATTTTGACAATAACAATAATATTGGATACAAATTAATAAATATACATTCATAAGTTTTGTGTATTTATGGGTTTATTGAGTATATTCCGATGACCTCAAAGGATTCAATCAAACATGAAACTATTAACGTGTCCATTCAATTTGGTGATATAAAGGTGCAATTTAATGGTGAACCGGAAAATGTTACTACTTCCGTCATGAATTTTCTCTCTAAGAATATACCTGAAATAAATTTGGCTAGAAGAATTTCCTTAAATTATTCTATACCTGAGTTGATAAACATATATTCTCCTATAATCAAGATTACTCCCGAAGGGCCTAAAATTTTACCAGATAATGTAGAAATTCAAAATAAAAAATTTTCCGATAAGGAAATAGTTATGCTATACCTTTTGGGATCAAAAATTGCGTTTGAATTAGGAAAGATTCCTGATAAATCTTCTCGTATTTCTGATATTCAGTCTTCGACAAATTTGAATCCAAAATCCATAAGCTCCAGGTTATCCGAATTGGTTAAAGCTGGTTATGTGTCTAGAAGCGTCAATAAAGAAAACCAGTTAGAATTGGTAGTCTATGGAATTACTACTGTGGGCATTAGTTGGCTAAATAATATCATAACCAAAAAAATCAGTACAAAATAGCTTATTGTTTCTCAAACAATGGCTTTTTCTGGATATATCTGTAATTTCTGAGTGTTCCCACTCTAGTTAGGATTCCTTCTCTAACCATGTCTGTTAAGGAGTGTGATACAGCTGTCCTATCGTAGTTATATCCCATTGCTGATATTTCATCATGTACTTCACCCAATGATCTTTCGCTTTCAAAATGCTTTTCATAAAATATTTTTTCTATTAGGCTTCTGCATGTGTTACCGTTTTTAGCTAATTCTTTTAATGAAATGCTGCTGTTTTTTCTTTGATTGTAGTTGTATGCATTGTTGTTTGTTTCGAATTTGGATTTTATGTAATCTATTTCATCTTTTAATTTTTCAATCTCATCGTTTGTGTTTGTGCTTGAGAGTGAGGCAATATCTATCCCAGAAAGTACATTCTCTACAACCTGTTTAACTTTATCTTCTGTACACGTGATTTCGACTTCCCACTCTTTATATTTTAGCTTTATTTTTGCCTCTACGGATAGCTTTGACATTGCCTCATTCATCAGTCTTTATATTGGGGATTCTCTTTGATAAAGTTATTGCTGCTCATCATGAACATGATGAACAACATTTATTAACCCGATTACTGTTGTTGAACAAGATGAATAATCAATTAAATTTTCAAGAGCTCGAATCAAATATAGCTAACATGAAAAAATCACTAATTAACAATTTCACTAATTCCTTTTTTTGTAAAGACTATAAAAAATTGTTAGAGAGCAAAAAATTGGTTTTTGTAAACGACGATGATGGGATACCTATTCAAAATTGGGGAATGCGTTCTGAAAAATATGATCATATGAAAGTTAATGATATCGGCACTGTTAAAATAGACAAGTTTGTTTTTGGTATTGATTCAAGCTGTATTAAAGTTGCTGAAGTAGAGGATGGGGGCCTATATGCAGTAAAAGGCTGTATTTGTATCTCTTTTAAGGGAAAGCCCTTGAACCACCTTAAGGTTGGTCCCTTTTTATTTTACCTAAATGAGGAAACATTAAAAAATTTCCGAATAGATCATAACATATTAAAACTGACGTTGTTTAATGATGATTACGCAAAAAAGTTTCTTAGAATCAACCTTGAGCGATATATCCAATTTTGGTTATCCAAACTAGTCACAAATTCAATCATTCTTATAGACGGCTCTCTTAAATATTCGATTTTTGAAAATCAATTTTATTCTATTTTGAGGATATTTGAGAATTCTGTCATCAATAAAAACTCAATAATTGGGATTAGCAAGAACACTAAGATTAAGGTGTTGAAATATTTTTCTTATCCTCTATTAAAATCAAAAAACCCTTCTTTCATTAACATTGATTTGGTTATTAAAAGTTTGATTAGAAAAATATATGGAGAACACATTTTGGTAAAGTTTGATGATGATAAATATGCCAGTATATTAAGGGCGGATGTGGTGGCGTTTGATAATGATGTTACTAATCTACTAGGTACTTTGCTTCATAACGAATTTATCACAAATGGCTATCCCAGTACATTACAGTTGTCTCATCATGTTTCAACCTTTTCAAACACTGATCTATCTAGTATACAGGGTTTTATAAAGTCAAACTATTTCGTTAAGGAAGTTTATCATGAAAACATACGAAACTCCATTCTAGGGTCCATTTAGAAATGAAGATTCTCTCTAAAAGCGGAGATGAGATAATATTGCTTGCCGTAACTAACGATTTTGCAAATAAAGGTGATTATTTTATTATTGAGGATTTCAATTTAAACAAAAAACTGTTAGTCCAAATTTATGATGAGGAGTATCTTTCATCCCAATCACTGGCAGATGAAATAATCAAAGATGAGGTTATTGGTAAATATAGCTCTGAAAACATTTTTGATCCACTTGAAATCAACAATCTTTCTCAAATAATACGAGATGTAAGGCTTTTTAGAACAAAAATCAGGGGATCTATCGATAAATTTGATAACCTGTCTGCTGATGTGGATTGGGTTCCCTCTCGTGTATATTCAAAAATCACCAAAATTAATTATAACGAGATTAAATCTTTGACAAAAAGGGATTTGCAGTATCCTATACCTATTGGCAAATCCGGAACTGAAGATCAAGTTTTTGAAATCTATGCTGAGGACCTTGATGGTAAGTTAAATATAATCACTGGAAAAAAAGAGACCGGCAAATCACATCTCTCAAAAATTCTCATAAAATCTTTAATTCAATATGGCGCGTACGTAATTGTCTTTGATTTAAACAATGAATATAGCGGGTTATTGTTCAACAATAACGGAGGAGCATCATCCATTAACGATAAGTTACTTTTGTTGGAACCAGGAAAGGAGTTGAAATTTGACTTACGATATTGTGGTAAACCGTCCATTTCAAATATGTTAAAAAATGCTCTTGATATGCCTGCGGCTTCATTAAGGGAATTTTTTAGAATATGGGACTCGCTTGAAAATAAAAAGATGTTGGGATTAGATGAGCTTGGGCATGCATTTAGCACATGGAACATCAATGAGTTGGTACGGGATGCTCTGTTATCTAGATACCATACTATCGATTCATCTCATCTTTTTTCTCTTAATCATGCTAATGAGAAGGGTTTTCAATTCGAAGAATTAATAAAATCAAAAAGAAAAGGGGCCGGAATGATAATCAATATGAGCCGGGTTTCCCCTGTTGTAAGGCGTATGATTGTTGAGATTGTAATGAATAAATTAATTGATTTGATGGAAAAATCGTTAATTCCGCCAATATTTATTTTTGCCGAGGAAGCCCACTTATATATTCGCGATACCTATTGGGAAGATTTGATAACCCGTATGAGGCATTTTGGAATTTACACCACGTTCATCACCAATCAGCCTGACGCACTTAACGATACCATTTATAGGCAAGTTGACAATATCTTTTTATTTAACTTTACAAACGATGCTGATCTGGAAAAAATATCCAAAGTTTCTTTGCTTGACAATTCCACAATAAAGTCTTTAGTAAAAACACTATCACATCGCAATTGCCTTTCAATAGGGAAGGTTGTTTCTAACCTGCCAATGGTTGTAAAAGTTGACTCCGTAGACATGGTTACACTAGGTGAAACAAAAAAATTCTTTAAATAATCTCGGAGCCTTTTATTGTTATGATGAATTCGTTTTCTGCGATTTTCTCTATTTGATACTCCATGCCATTTATTTTTTTGATTATCTCCAAATTTGTTAAAAGGTGCTTTGAAACACTTGATATCTTGTACCTTGATTTTTCGTTAACAAAACTTAGTGGCAACACCAACATGTCTGCCAAATGCTTATCTATGCATGCCCGAAATTTGGACTCCTCAATATACTTTTTTGAGACATTATACCCTATTGTTTCAGCTTTTAAATTTTTTTCACCTATTGAATCAGCTCCCAAATAAACCCCGGATTCAGATATGCTATATACCAAAATAGATGATCCTGGGCTCTCAGAGTTTTCTATTGATGATTTGTATTTTTCACACTTTATTCCGTTTTTCTCCAAATTTGACAAAGCACTACTGATTTGCCTGTCGCTTACATGCTTTGGCAGCCTGCCTACAATACTTATTATATGTGGGTTTGTCTCCCTGAAATTACAAAAGTCAATTGACTTAAGATTCTTTGCCTTTTGGATTTCTATGTTAACAATCCCTTTGCCATTTGGATAAAACCCCCTTTTTATTACATTTACATCAAACAGGATTCCTATCCTGTTGAATGCTTCCCTCATCACATATTTTATGTAATCAATTGTGGGGCTAAACTTTACATCGGTTCCCCCTGTTAACTGAATCATAATGTTCTTTTGGGAAATTGCGATACTTGGAATTATTGTTTGAAGTAATAATGGGATGCTTCCTGCAGTCCCAATATCAATACTGTATGTATCTTTGTTTATTTCATCATAGTTTTCACTGTTTTTATCAAATGATGTATTTATCCACTCTGCTCCTAATTCTGCATTTTCGATATGGATGTTAAATAATTTTGACAGGAGTTTTATTGTTGTAACATGCTGGTGTCTTAACCCCGGATTGTTTCTTTTTGTTCGGATGTTTGTTATTTTTATGGGCTTTTTAATGATGGTTGAAATTGTTAATGCACTTCTAAGTATTTGACCTCCGCCTTCGCCAGTTGATCCATCTATTGTTAGCAATATGGTTTTATAGTTTGTTTTTAAATTAAATTTTTGTTATTGTTGCTTTTTATTTTGGTGATTGATGTTATGTATTGCCTTTATTCTCTCAATTCCGTTTATTTCCTCAATGATTTTTGCTGTTTCGGTGGATACCAGTTCTTTCCAATTTCTATTATTTGAAATTCTATATCTGACTTCAGTTGCGGAAAGCTTTTCTCTATTGATTATTTCGGGATGGATCATTTCTATTCTTCTTTCATTAAATAACATGGTTGTAAACGGATCGTTTGTAAATACCACATTGTATCTCGGTACCAACAAGTCAATATTGTGTGTCCATAATTTATGCACTCCAACATCTGGAACTGGTATGAGAATAGTATTTTGCAATACATCTTTCCTAATTTGCTTACAGATGGTTTCTCTTATGATTTCTATTCTCTCTCCTGCGGTAAAAGGATTTTTAAACTCAAAACTTTTATCAGAGCTACCAATAACTATTACTAATTCATCTACTTTATCAAGGCAGTTTTTTATCGAATTTATATGACCATTATGCAATGGTTGAAATCTGCCAACAAAAAGGCCTCTTTTTACCATTTTTTTTCTTATGTTGTTTGAGTTAAAAATATATTGAATTCATACATGAATTCAAATTTGCAATTTACCATAATAGTAAGAAATTAATATGTTTTTATGTCTATAGATTATTCTGTACTATTCATTTAGTAAGTTTGGACGTGATGCGGAGTTTTTAGTCGGTTTGTGTATGAAATCTAAGGAATGGAATGTGTATTTTTCTAAAGGAAGTAGGGGCCCGTCTGATATCATCGCAATAAAAAATGATGTCATTTGGTTGGTTCAAATAAAATCAAGCACCAGAATACCGAAAATACGCGGATGTGAGATACATAACCTTATAGAAATGTCAAATAAAATAAACAATAGTTTTCCCATCTTATCTTTGATAAGCCCCAAATTAGACTGCAGTGCTAATGCAAACTCAGTTTTATTTGGGAATTATTCTTTAAATTTTTACTTGTTGCCTGATTGGAGAAGCGTTACTTTGGAGTTATAGATATATGCCAACTATTTCATTACTGAATTCAATACATGAACAATCAATCTCTATACATGTTTTTCCAAAAAGATTTTATTGTTTTTTCGTTGAAACGAATGGAATTTAATGCAAATTCTTTCATTGACTCGATATATTCTAACATATATGTTTTCCATGGATTGCTATAATTGCTTTTCAATGAGGTGTTTTTGTCACCCTGTACTTGTACTTTTTTATCTTTTTCAGGATTTAACACATGATTTGATATTGTCTTTACAATTACTTCATTATCTATGTCTTTTGTAGTAGCAAAGGTGATTATTTTTTCTTTTGTCGGTAAGTCAAATAACTTTAGTTTTTCATATTCCACAGCTATGTACTCTAGTTTTCCCAATTCTTTTGAAAACCTTTCTCCAATCTGCACTATATGGGGAGTTTGGATAAAACTTAATTTTGCAATATTGTTGTCTATTGTTTGACCTGGATCATTTAAATTTGATTCTATGTTGCCATCTTCTAAAACCCCGACAAATTTTATTTTAGGTTCCAATGATATGATTTCGGCGGAACTATGCGCAACACTCATTTAATTTTTTTTAATCCATTACAACTATATTTATATTTTTTTATACTTTTTGTGTATTTAACTCATCAATTTTTTTGGCTAGATCTGTATCTTTTTCACTAATTTGGTTAGTGTCATGCGTCATTAGTTTTATATTCACTTTATTGTATGAAATTAGGATGTCGGGATGGTGATCCATTTTTTCAGATTCAAGTGCGATTTTTGTTATAAAGCTAAAAGATTCAACAAAATTCTTAAATTCAAAATCTTTGCATAGTTTCCCTCCTATTTCTTCCCAACCATGAAGTCCGCTTAGTTTATTGTTCATTGTTGGTATTGTGTTTAAAAATAGTTAAATGTTTTCTTTATGCGTCTTTTACCTATCCTGATTAAAATGGATAATATATTTTAATATTTGGTATTATCCCAATATCTAATGAAAAAAAGTGGTAGGAGTTGCTATTGTTCAGATGAAATCATCTGTAAATAAAGATGAGAATCTAAAGTTCTCTTTAGAACAAATCAGGGAAGCTCGGAAGAAAAAAGCACAGATAATTTGTTTTCCTGAGTTTCAGATGGCGTTTTCTCCAAGTTCTCAATCAACTAAAGAATTATTTTCGATTTCTGAATTAGTTGACGGTGATTTTATTACAGAATTGCGCAAAAGCGCTAAGGAAAATGATATTCATATTATAGGAACAATATATGAACGCTCAACTACGGATTCTAATGAATTCACCAAACCATCAGATAACAATGATGGTTTTGACAATCAATATTGCGTTTACGATACGGCAGTATTTATAAATAATAGTGGAACTTTGGTGTCATGTTACAGAAAATTGCATCTCTATAACGCCCTTGGTTTTCAAGAATCAAAAAAACTATTAGCTGGAAATAAACTTTTTTCACCTGTTGATTCTCCATTGGGTAAACTAGGGATTCTGGTTTGTTACGATTTGCGTTTCCCAGAATTAGGTAGACTACTTGCTATTGAGGGATCAAATGCATTGGTTGCTCCCTCTGGTTGGGTTCAGGGAACAATGAAAGAGGATCACTGGTTGACTATGTGTAAAGCTAGATCTATAGAAAACGGTGTTTATTTGATAGCCCCAAATCAAGTAGGCAATATTTTTTGTGGCCATAGCTTGATAGTTGACCCATTTGGTATTGTAATTCTCGATATGGGCACCAGAGAGGGAGTGGAGATAGTTGATTTGGATCTCGGTAGAATTGATTTAGTCAGAAACGAACTGCCTTTATTAAAAAACAGAAGGGCAGACCTATACAATTTAAGACAAACAAATGTTTTGTAAAATTTTATTATTTGAGGATAAATGTAGATGTTCTTTTATTTTATATAAAATAACAATACGGCATTAAAATAAATATAAAAAAGGGTGTAAATAGTTTAATTATTGTAAATCTAAAATAAAATTAACGATAAAATTATTTATTTGTTGTATTACACTTTACATTTTTATTATGCTAAAGGTCTTTGTGAATCATGGTTGAAAAGGTCTGTGTACTAGGTGCTGGTAGTACAAAATATGGCAAATTAAATGAAAGCATTATTGAAATATCTCTTAATGCTTCCAAGAATGCCATTGATTCGGCTGGAATAACCCCAAGAGACATAAAGGCTGGATATATCTCAAATGTTTTTGGTGTTGCAGACCATCAAGTGCATATGGCTCCTGTAATCATGAGTAACCTGGGGATACCTGATGTCCCTGGATTAACTATTGAATCCGCATGTGGATCTGGATCGGTTATGTTTAGGGAAGCCTATGCAAATATTGCTGCAGGGTTCTATGACTGTGTTATTGCTCTTGGTGTTGAAAAAATTACACACACGGGAACTGCTGAAAGTACCACATTATTTTCCTATTGTTCTGATCATTTTTATGAGGGTGGAAATGGAGCTTCATTTCCAGGTCTTTTTGGCTCTATGGCTAGAGCATATCTTGCAACCTATAAAGCCACTGAAGAAGATCTGGCAAAAATAGCTGTAAAAAATCACGAAAATGGGTTTTTTAATCCTAAAGCACATATTCGAAAAAAAATAACTGTAGATGATGTATTAAGATCACCTGTTGTCGCATCTCCACTAAAACTTTATGATTGTTGTCCTTTTTCCGATGGCGCTTCTGCTGTTATATTATGTAGTGAAGAATTTGCAAAAAAAAGCGGGAAACCTTATATTGAAGTTATCGGCTCTGGAAGGGGCGCTTCACCTGCAGCTGTTCAAGCAAGAAAAGATATCACAACTATACCAAGCACTGTTGACGCTGCTAAACAAGCCTATAAAATGGCTAATCTCGCCCCTAAAGATATTGACTTTGTGGAAGTTCATGACTGCTTTACTATAGCTGAGCTTATGGATATAGAAGATTTGGGATTTTTCCCCAAAGGCTCTGGTGCTCAAGCAATTAGAGAAGACCGTACCACATTAAAAGGCGACATTCCTGTGAACCCATCTGGTGGTTTAAAATCTAAAGGTCATCCAATTGGTGCAACAGGTGTAGGGCAAGTTGTTGAAGTGTTCGAACAGTTTACAAACAAATCTGGTGAGAGAACCGTTAAAGATGCAGAAATAGCAATGACTCATAATTTTGGTGCAACGGGAGCAAGTGCAGCTGTTCATATTTTTAAAAAAATGAAATGATGATAAAGAGTAAGGGGGATTAAATTGTCTAATGTTAATTTGAAAAAACAAAGCTCAAGAGAGCAGTTTATAGAATATGCCAAAACTGGCAAAATATTGGTTAATCAATGCATAAAATGTAACAATCTTCTTTTAGAGACTATGTATTATTGTGACAAGTGTTTTTCCAGTTCATTTAAACAAGTGTACTACACAGGTACAGGCAAAGTGGTTACATATACAATACAATCTGTATCTCCTGAAGGATTTGAAGATGTTGATTCCTTTGCATGGGTTGTTTTTAAATTGGATGAATGCGGACTAAATGTTTCCGGATTTTTGCCTGGAATCTCATCGCCAAATGATTTACCATTGGGCACTCCAATCAAGGTAGTTGGTTTCAGTGAAAAACACGGCTTGGTGTTGGAAAAACTAGAAGCCTAATCTAATAAGCTAAAATTAATCTTCTTTTTTGTTTATAGAGTTTAACATTCGTTTTTAACAAATATCCTTAAGACAGAGTAATAGATGGAAAAAAGCGGTCAATTCTATTATGATGTTAATAATGCTATATCCGTAATAAACGCGCAAATTTCGCATTTAAAATCGATAGATACGAAATTTTCTGCAATGGATACTAATTTTAGTTCAAAAATTGCCCAGAATATAAAATTAGGAAATAATGCCCGAGCAAATGTAATAGCAAATGAGTTGTCTGCCATGAGAAGATTAAGAAAAAACACACAAAATGTCAGTTTAACCTTGGAAGTCGTTGCTATACGATTTTCAACTATAACTGAATTTTCAACGATGATGGATACAATTAATCCCACTGTAGAGATGTTAGTGGATATCCAAAAGGATCTTTCAAAAGCTGTCCCATCTGCCACTGAAGTTATATCTCAAGTTCATACCTTATCCAGTGACGTATTAATTAATTCCAGCATTAATGCTGATGTAGGCAAAATTGGTGCTGTAGTCGATCAGGATGCGTTATCTATATTGAGTGATGTGCAAAATAGCCTTGAGGATGAAGCAAAAGAAAAATTACCTGAGGTGCCGGAATCTATTATTTCTAAAAAATCTCGTGTTAATTTGAAAGATGACATTATAAACAGTGGGCAAGTTTTACTAGAGAATTAGGATTGCACTGTTCTAGTAATTTCTAATATATTTTTTTTATCAGTTTTATTTATATATCAATACTTGAACTGCATCTTATAATTGAGGATAACGTATCTGCCCGCGTCGGAAACTAAGCGAGGTATTATGGAATCTACCTCTAAAAGAGTAAGAATGATTTTTTCAGTAATGGCAAGTCCTAATAGGATCGATATATTACGTATTCTGAATTCCAAAGGGCCTGTAACTTATTCCGAATTAAAATCATTAGCAGGGTTCCGATCTAAAAAGGAGTCTGGGAAATTTGCTTATCATTTAAGAAAGTTGTTAAGGCAGTCATTAATAGGCCTAAATAAGGCAGAAAGACGATATGCTATTACTAATTTAGGAAAATTGGTATTGAATTTAGCACGACAAATCGAAGAAAAATCCATTATTGAAAGTGGGAAAATGTATGTAAGAACCAGTAACCAAAACATTGAGGAGTTCAATCCTCATAAAATAATACAATGCTTGGTAAGGGAAGCAAATATGTCATTGGAACAATCTACAAAAATTACAGAAGAAGTTGAAAATAAGATATATAAGACTCCGACCTCTTATTTGACATCTAGCCTAATACGAAACTGTGTTAACAATGTGTTATTAGAGCATGGTTTGGAGGAACAAATGAACAAACTGATTCGAATTGGTATTCCTGTCTATGATTTAAATAAAAAGCTAAATAATAACACTGGAGTACTAAACAATGGCATTAATGACGTAGTTATTGACATTTCAAAAAGTGTTTTTTCTGATTATTTGAGAAATACTTTTCCTAAAGATGTGTTGGATATGCATTTTAATGGTGAAATTCATCTGGGTGATTTGGGAAATTGGGGAATATGCCCAGATACTATTTTCATTGATATTGAAAATATACTGGAAAAAAGCATTCATCTAAACGTGCAGTTTCCTTATTTACCTCATATCTCGAAACCAGATGATGTGTGTATTGTTTTACCTCTTTTAGTCTCTATTTTTCAAAAGGAGGTTTCAAAAGA
The DNA here is from genome assembly GCA_037720485.1 of Candidatus Nitrosocosmicus sp. Lineage (GTDB taxonomy): Archaea > Thermoproteota > Nitrososphaeria > Nitrososphaerales > Nitrososphaeraceae > Nitrosocosmicus. Next base: position 17,580 of record JBBJMN010000011.1, on the reverse strand, counting down.
AATAGTGATTGAAAACATTTTATATTTATTTGATGGTGTTTATTCAAACAATGACATTCCTTTAACTTTTGCAAATTCTTTGCTAAAGTCTTCTTTTTCTATTCACTCTCTTAATTCTCCATTTATTACAATTGTTTTACCTCTGAAAGATAATGACGAGTTTTGTTAAGTGTCTTACATGGATACCTGATGTATTTGAAGAAGGTTTCCATTTTAAAATTTGGAATACTTGTTTCATTTTCAGGTCATCTTCCTGATAAAGTTGTAGAGATGATATCTAAAATTACGAGGCTTGGTGGAAAGATTTCCTTATCGCAGACATCTATTCGAAGTAGTAAGGGAGTTTTTAAGATGGATAACATTACTAATTTACCTGTAATATCATTGCATTCTCTTTCGCTAAACCTCCCCCATTTGGCCTATCAATCAAATAAAGATGAAACTTATTTTAGGACAAAATTGGCATTATTGTTAAAACCCTCACTAGATGCCATGGTGTCAAAAAAAGACTTGATCTTTGATAACGTTAGAAGGGGTTTACTGCCTGCCATATCCAATTCACTTGGGTTCCCACAATCAGGCTCCACCAATATACTCATCAATTTAACTGGTTTAAATGAATCTATTTTCAATATATTGGGATATTCAGATAACCATGAGGAAGGCATTGAAATAGTTAAGAAAGTTATCAAAACTGCTAATGATGTCATTTCCCATTTTGACAAAAAAAATTATGATCATTTTGGAATTTCAATAATTGATGATGATAGCCCTAATCGCTTTCTTCAACTAGATTCTGAAAAGTTTGGTAGGATATCCCATACTTTTAGTTCGTATTCTCAGGGTCTAACAATCACCAAAAATGATCTTGATAAAGAAAACTCTATATCTCGAAACTTACTTTTTCTAGAGGGTTTGTTAACTGGTGGTTTTTCTGTCAAATTGGATACTACCGCACTGTCTTTGATTGATGCAATTGACTTATTGTCCAAATCTGTAGATTTTATTCCCTATTTTGATATAGTTGATAAACAGGCTGTCTGTGGTGTTTGTAGTTCCCGGGTTTTGGATAACAATATATGCTCTGTATGTAAATCTAACAATCCACTAACTCTAACCTAGCTAAATATTGTAATGGAAGTTTCCATTATATGAATTGATTAAATATTTTTTATTAAACTATATGACTATTGTATTGTTATCTGAATCTCCATTATATGAATTGATTAAATATTTTTATTAAGCGATATGACTATTGTATTGATATCTGAATGGCAGAAACTGATCTTCACAATTCAAAAAATGAGTCTATTTTACATATTAAAAAAAGAAATGGAGCAATAGTAAACTTTGAGCAGTCGAAAATATCAAATGCAATGTATAAAGCACTGGTTGCCGCTGGCAAACCTGACCATAGTCTATCTGAAGTGCTCGCAACAAAACTAGTTAATAAAATTGTTAAAAGCGGGTATGTGGGATCTGCTAATAAAGATCATGCCTTAAGCGTTGAGGACGTTCAAGACATGGTTGAATCGATTTTAATAGAGGAAGGTTTGGCTGAAACTGCTAAAGCTTACATATTATACCGACATGAAAGGCGAAAGTTAAGGGAAATGAAAATGAAAATATTAAATAAAAGGGATCTTGATGAGGTGGATAAATCGTTAGATATCAATTCGCTTAGAGTCTTATCCTCACGTTATTTGCTTCGAGATAACAATAATGAAATTACCGAAGGGCCAAAACAACTTTTTGAGCGTGTTGCAATCCTAGTTTCTATTCCAGATATAGTTCATGATGTTTCTATTTTTGATTTGAATGGTGGTTATAAACAACCTTTAAGTGAGGCCGAAAAATATTACGATAAACTGGATGATTTTGACTATAAACTTAAAATTGGGAATTATTATTTAAACAAATTCCATTTTGAATCTCTAATTAGAACTTATGTTAATGAAGCAAAAATTGGTAGAATGAAAATAAGCTTTAAAGAGTTACTGCGAATGATGGCCGAAGGGAAATTGGCTAATTATGGCAATAAAATTTTTGAATATTATAATTTGATGGTTTCAGGGGAGTTTCTTCCAAATACCCCTACCCTTATGAACTCGGGTGCTAGATTGGGACAATTGTCTGCTTGTTTTGTTCTTGATATGCCTGATGATATGTACTCTATAATGAAATCATCTACTGATGCTGCAATGATTTTTAAATCAGGTGGTGGCGTTGGAATCAATTATTCTACTTTAAGACCCGAAGGTGATATTGTTGCTTCAACCAGTGGTGTTGCATCAGGACCTGCATCGTTTATGCAAATCATTGATACGGTAACTGATGTAGTCAAACAAGGTGGAAAAAGACGTGGCGCAAACATGGGTATTTTGGAAACTTGGCATCCAGATGTTGAGAAATTTGTTACAATGAAGACCAAACCTGGATTATATGAGAACTTTAACGTTAGTGTTGGAGTTTGGTCTGATTTTTGGAAATCATTGGTAACTAAAGGAGATCACAAATATTCTTTGAGGAGCCCTAGAACTAATGCACATGTAAAATATATTGATTCCAATCAATTAATGGAGTTGATTGCATTAAGCGCATGGAAAAGCGCCGAACCAGGTGTTATATTCTTTGACAATATAAACAAATACAACCCATTAATAAAGTCCAAAGGTGGTCCCCTTAAGGCAACAAATCCCTGTGGAGAGCAATCATTGTATCCCTATGAGTCTTGCAATTTAGGATCCATTAATCTTTCAAAATTTGTAAAAAGGAAGGCAGATGGGATGTATGAATTTGACTGGCAGAAATATGAGCAATCTATTAGAGTATCTACCAAGTTTTTGGACAATGTTATAGATGTCAATAAATATCCAGTTGACGAGATTGATGTAAACACAAAATTAACTAGACGTATTGGGTTAGGCATTATGGGTATTGCTGATTTGCTTTTCCTGTTACAGATTCCGTATAACTCCAAAGAAGGTTATGATTTTATGAGCAAACTTGCAGAAACGCTATCATATTTTAGCATGGATGAAAGCATAGTTATCTCCAAATCTAGAGGCCCTTTTCCATTATTTGACGAAACGGATTACAAAAATGGGGTTATTCCTATATCTGGATTCTATGAAATCCCTAAAGATCTGCACAGTTTTGATTGGGATTCTCTAATAGAAAAAATTAAAAATCATGGTATTAGGAATTCTTGGACCACTACCATTGCACCTACAGGTACATTATCAATGATTGCAGACGTATCAAATGGTGTAGAGCCAGTCTTCGCTTTGGTGTTTGAAAAACGCGTTACAGTGGGTAGATTCTTTTACACTAGTAAAATTTTTGAAAATATATTAAAAGAACATGGGCTATACAGTGATGAAATTTTGTTAAAGATTGCTAATAACTATGGTTCTGTACGCGGACTTGATGAAATCCCTGACTGGATACAAAATATTTTTGTTACTGCTATTGATGTCCACTGGACTGAGCATTTGATGGCTCAAGCGGTATGGCAAAAATGGATCGGCAATGCAATTGCTAAAACAATAAACATGCCTGCAGATGCCACGGTTGAAGATGTAAAGTGTGCATATTTACTTGCTCATGAATTTGGTCTAAAAGGGGTCACTATCTATAGGGATGGCTCAAGAAGTGAACAAGTGTTGCATATTACTGGTAGTGAACGCGAGAAAAAATTTCTGGTCAAACCTGGTAAATTCTTATGCAATTATATATTCAACAACATACATGAGCCTTATGTTCTTGAACAAGTCACTCCTATTTTCAAAAACTATTTGGACAACAATGACGTTAAACATGACAATGACAGTCCTAATCCTAATAACGAGTTAGGGCCGTCAAGTTTTGAAACTAACCATCCAAACACTCAATCTAGCCCATATGTTAATTTTGAACAGGAAAACAATAAAGTGTTATGCCCAACATGTAAAAACATTCTGATAATTACAGAGGGATGTAATATGTGCATTGAGTGTGGATTTAGTAGTTGCGCTTCAGGGTAATCCTTTGACCAAATTCAAAAAAGCATAAATTTTAGCATTTTTTTATTGTCTAATTATATATGACTGATAATAAATTTTTTAAGCGGAGTATTGTTTCTATAAGGGACTTTACTGTTGATGATTTTACTTATCTCTTTGACCTTACTGATAGAATACAAACTTTAACAACCAATGAGCGGGGTGAGATTGCAAAAGGCCTAATACTTGGATACATTTTTTATGAATATAGCACAAGAACAAGATTGAGTTTTGAATCTGCTATGGCATCTATCGGCGGAAGGTCATTAGGTATATCGGATGTAGATTCTTCGTCCATTATGAAAGGCGAAAGTTATGCTGACACCATAAAAACAATATCTTTGTATTCTGATGTTGTCTTAATACGCCATCCATCTGATGGTTCGAGCAGGTATGCAAGTGAAATTTCAGACAAACCCGTAATAAATGGTGGCAGTGGAAGTGAGGAGCATCCTACACAAGCTATGTTGGATGTCTATACCATATTTAAAGAAAAAAAAAGAGTTGATGGTTTGTCTATTGGCATCATTGGGGATTTAAAGTATGGCCGTACTGTGTATTCTCTAATATATGCATTATCTAACTATGACGTGAATATTCATCTGGTTTCTCCATCGATGTTGAAAATTAGAAATGAATCCATATATGATATTGCCAATAATGTGAAGATGTTTCATCACACCGAACTAACTGATGACCTGCTAAAAGAATTAGATGTTATGTATGTTACTAGAATTCAGAGAGAGCGATTTCCTGACTTGCAGGAATACAAAAAAATTCAGGGATTGTATACTATCGATGAGGATGTTTTGAAAAGGTCTAAATCTGATGTTTCGATTTTACATCCGCTGCCTAGAGTTGATGAAATATCGTCATCTATCGATAACACAAAAAATGCTGTATATTTCAAACAGGCTTCTTACGGTAAGGAACTGCGATCTGCTCTTTTGTCTGCATTACTTCATGAGAAGCCGTTTTGATTCAAACTCATTGCTATAATTATTATAATTATTATAATTATTATTATTATTATTATGGCGAGTATAATTTAATATTTTGATTTCAAATATCAAATATGTTGTTTTGATGCTGATTTTTAAAAACCATATTTAGGTAACAGGCTCTATGGCCTATATATTGTTGTATTATATGGGATATCTTTGGAAACCGGTTATTAAATAACCGAAGCCTTCAGATATTTTGTGGCTATTTGATTGTATAAAGGCCAAATTTTAAATCCGAAAATCTGATGGTGTGATTCCCTTTTGAACCACGCATGAATTTTCTAGCGGCTTTCTAAATTCTGTTTTACTTGTGTGGTATATGATTGTTGCAATACAAACATGTAGTTTTTTCCGTTCTTGTAGGTTTTGTTTTAATGGTGTATTCTTTATATTGTTAAAGGGGTCTTTTAAAAATAATACCTAGTATGGTTGATAAAGAGTCCTCCCAAAATGGTGTAATTTTGATTTCAACATTCTCTGATGAGAAATCACTAATCGCTCTATCTAATAGCCTAATAGCGGAAAAAAGGGTTTGCGCATGCGTAAACTATGCGACGACAAAATCCATTTATATGTGGAATTCTAAACTGCATCAAGAAACGGAGTTTCTGGCGTTTTTTAAAACTACATCCGATCTTGCCGAAAAGTTAAAGACTGAAATAGAGAATAATCATCCTTATGATGTTCCTGAAATAGTGATCATTAAAATGAGTGATGTCTCATCAGAATATTTTGATTGGATGCATAAAAATACCCATTGAAATGACAATAGTGTTAGTTAACTTGAAAGCGTAATAAAGCAATGATTCCTCCAAGTGATGAAACTCTCATTCCAATATCTGTTGATGAATCTGTTGCAAAAGTTTTTACATTTTTTTTACTTTCAATTTCGTTTAACATTTTTATAAATTCATCTTCCTTCATCTCAAAAAAAACTTTATCTGAATAGACCATCTTATCTATGGCATTTAATGAATTTGCATATCTTATTTCATTTATTCCTATTGCAAATTTTTTCTCTCCTCTATTTATCTGATACATCAGATGGTCTAGTATTGTTGAGACCATGGCGATTTTACTATTTGCAAGAATCTCTTTCATTGCATCTGATCTTAGAAATACAAAAAACCCATCTTCGCCAGAGGTTTCTATGCCCTCAGTCAGCATGAGATCTTTGTTTTTGTATGATTCTTCTTTTTCTTTCAAGTAATTGAGAAATTTTCTTTTTGTCTCTCCAGGGCCAAAAATTATTATTTTTATCCCAATTTCTTCTTTATAAACGTCTAAAGAGTTTTTGATGTTTTCAAAATAACTTTTAATGTGGGTTTCGTTCTTTTGGTTTGCCGAATATCTTTTTCCGCTTTTTCCGGAATATATGTTTGGAATAATTTTTAAATTTGTTCCAATTAGTTTTGCAATAGATGTTTCTTCTGAATCCATCGAAACCAAAATGTATCTAAATTCTGACACCGAACCTGTTATCAAATTTAAATAATCCTCAGTCCATCTTGATTTTTCTAAAATTATTGTATCGTTGATTTTTACTCCAATAGAATGGTATAATCCCTTTGGAATACTATCGTTATTTGATGTAACTATTGTTCCAGACACTTTTAATCTCTCGATTGTGTTGTCAAAGCTTATTTTTTCTATTCTTAAGTTTATCTTTACTTTGATTCTCTCTCCCTTATCTGGCCTAGCGAATTCTTTTTCTTGTTTTATAACCCTTGTAGTATCCGCAATTATGTTGTCACCTATTTCTATCACTCTTCTTAAATTAAAAAGATCGTCTGGTTCCTCAGGCGTAATTGCAATTTTGTTCTCTGAATCTTTTAACCTATTTGTCTTCATATTTGTTGTAAATTAAAATTCCTTTTAGAATTTTATTATCTATTTTATGTGGTTTTTGTTGCCTTTAAATATTTTTCAGCTCGCCATTTTATTAAAATATAAAATTCTAATAAATTTATTGATGGGTGATAGTGTTTTTTCTATGCCTGTCTCTGTCTATTTTTTTGATTTGTTTCCACACAGAATCTATAATCTTAAATAAAGGGCATAAACCAGTGTTTTTCTTTAGCATTTATAAAATTATTATTCTTTTACAATTTTTTTGGCATTTAGATAATACCCTATATACATTCGTAGGAAGATCGCTTATATGGCAGGAAAAATGTTTGAATCCGTTATAATTTTCAATAACCATGATTTAAATATACTTTATAGATTTCATAAAACTTTCCAAAAAAAATTTTGGTTGCATGATAAACCATTATTAATCTAACTCGATACGAATGTGGTAATGATGTTAATAACCGTTATTTGATCTTTTTTTTATGGTTATTATAAAGCTTCTTTAATATGGCAACTAATATGCTATTTCATTTTTTTTGGGCATGTGCAGGAAAAAGTTAACTGTAATGTATGTCCATTATAAGGTCGATATGATGTTTATTTAGGCAAACATAACGGAATGGTCGTTATTATCATTTTTTTATTTATCGTTCATAACGCGTATTTATTAACATGTAGGGACAAACTCCTTACTCAAGATCTACTTCATCTTATCCGCAGGGCATTTCAATTCATCGTTTGTCCGACCGTTTGTATGCTTCTCTGCTAATAAACTTTATTCATTTATGTTTTTTCAAACCTTTTTCCATCTTGCCATAAATATTTAAAATAATCTTTTGCAAAACTTGCTAATCCTATATGCTCTGCCCATATTGCAATTATGTCATAGTTGTTATTTTCATTGTTATCATTTTTGCCCTCACCAAGTAAAATTAACACTTGCTTTGAATCACCTATTACTCCCCCACCAAACATGCTATTTTTTAATCTTATTTCGGCAACCCTTGACATTGTTTTTATTATTTCTGCGCTGGTTTCCTCAGATACCAGAATAATTATTTTCACACCTTTTTCAAAGAGTTCTCGCAGAAATGGTTGGATGGATTTAATAACCGTATCTGGAATTTTTGGAATTGCAATTAAAAGCTCTTCTTTGGTAGATTGAATTATTTCGGTAACTTTAGCTGCTATGTTATTAAGTCCACTTACTACCCATATGTCTGGTTTTTCTTTTAGTCCCGTTTTCTCATATATGGGCATCAATTCGTTTATTATGGTATTTCTGTTATTCCTAATGCTGTTTTCCATTTCTACCATCATTGCCTCTACAGCAGTAGAAGGGGATTTAGGAAAGAAATTCTGAGGCCTTAAATTGTCTGAATAAGTCCACCCTCTTACATATAAGGTGTTTAAAACATCATATATCTTTGAATAAGGCACGCCCGATCTCCTACTGATTTCTGCAGCAGTAGTTGCCCCGATAGATAATAATGATGTATAAACCCTTATCTCATAATTTGTTAATCCAAGGCTTTCCATTGATTTTTTTGCCTTGTCGCTAATTTCCATTCTTTTATGTGAATAATTTAAGCAAAGATATTAAATCTATCTTTCCTTTTTGTTTACTGACTATACACCGTAGTATTTGTCAGATCATGTTTATAAGGGAAAAATATTAAAGAAAATAGGCCTATATGGATCTAATACATATTTCTAATTTAACTAGTAAAACTGTTGGTTCTAAACGCACAATACGCTACACTCAGAGCATTTGTCCAGATTGTAATATGATTCTGGATGCTGAAGTATTTGAGCGGGAGGGTAAGGTATTCATGACAAAAACCTGTCCTAGTCATGGTGAATGTGAGGAATTATACTTTGGTTCCTACGAGATGTATAAAAAGTTTAGCACTTATTGGATGGATGGAAAAGGAGCTCAATCTCCAAATGTCATGGTAGACAAATGTGCCTGTCCTACTAATTGTGGTCTATGCACAAATCATCTTTCTCATTCTGGATTGGCAAACATAATTGTAACTAATAGGTGTGATCTCACATGCTGGTATTGTTTCTTTTATGTAAAAAAAGGTTTAGAGGGTGCTTATCTATATGAACCTAACCATGAACAAGTTCGTGCAATGATGAAGACTTTAAAATCAGAAAGACCAATTGCCGGTAATTCAATTCAAATTACAGGTGGCGAACCTATGCTAAGGGATGACTTGACTGCATTAATTAAAATCATGAAAGAGGAAGGTGTAGATCATGTCCAACTCAATACCAATGGGATAAAGTTAGCGCTCTCTCCGGAGACCATGAGGCAAATTAGAATGGCTGGTGTAAGCAACCTTTATTTGTCTTTTGATGGTGTGACTCCAAGAACTAATCCCAAAAACCACTGGGAGGTTCCGTCTACTTTGGAATCTGCAAGAAAATGTGGCATGACTGTCGTATTTGTACCCACGGTTATTAAATCTATTAATGATCATGAATTAGGTGGAATCATACGCTTTGCACAAAAGAATATGGATGTTGTTCATGCGGTAAACTTCCAACCCGTATCATTAACTGGTAGAATGGGCAAAAAGGAAAGAGAAAAGTACCGAATTACCATTCCTGATTGTATCGAGAGAATTGAAGAACAAACCAACGGCGAAATATCAAAAGATGGGTGGTTTCCGGTTCCATCATGTATGCCTATGACCAATGTTATAGAGGCATTTAGCAAAAAACCAAAATATGAATTATCTATCCATTTTGCATGCGGTGCAGGAACATATGTATTTGAAGATACCCAAACTAAGAAATTGACACCACTTACATCATTTGTCGATATCAAAGGGTTATTAGAATACTTTGAAGAAAAGACTGATGAGATTAAATCCGGATCTAATAGATATTGGACCATGTTGGAAGTAATAAGAAAATTAAATCAATTTGTTGACAGATCAAAGCAGCCTCATGGATTGGATTTGGGCAGAATGTTTTCTAGTATTCTGCTTAAACAAAATTTTGATTCAGTAGGTTCATGGCATGTAAGATCATTATTCCTAGGAATGATGCATTTCCAAGACAAATATAACGAAGATTTAGAAAGGCTGCAAAGATGCGATATCCATTACCTAACTCCTGATTTGCGTATTGTACCATTTTGTGCCTTTAATGTAATTCCTGAATGGTATAGGGATAGAATACAAAAGAAATTTAGTATTCCAGTGGAAGAGTGGGAAAAAGAACACGGTCAAACTTTAGAAGCTGGTCTCTATCGTGGTATAATGAGAAAAGGAAAGTCCGAGGCTCAAATGGGGTGCGCTGTATCGGAAATGCATAAAGCCGCCTCAGAATCTGAAGATCACCGTGGAGTTGAATTGAGAAACGGCATGGCTGGTGCATGATCTCAATTCCCTTTTATAATTTATTTTAGCAAACCATCAAACAAAAAAATCGATACTAAAAATTTTATATACCAATAATATTTTTGAATGTTATTAATTTTTCTTATGTTTTTGTAGATAATTTTAAATAGCATGAAAACGTAACATATAGTGTAAATGCCGTCTTCATCAATAACTGCAATAACTAGAATGAGTGCAACTCTAAAAGATCTATTTATTTACATATATGATTTGTCTCCATTGGATATGGATTTGTTACTCACCTTGATTAAATATAACGATAAACAAATGACTTTGGAGGACTTGTCCAAAGCTGTAAACAGGGATAAAAGCACTGTTTTCAGATCGTTGCAAAAACTAACTGGTTTGGGAATCTGTGTAAAGGAAAGCAGAACCCTAAAAGAAGGGGGTCATTTTCACGTATATTCCTCCATTTCTAGAGATATCTTTAAACTAGAAACAGAAAAACGTGTAAAAGAGTTGGAACAAAGTTTAAGGAGGATTTTGAAGAAATTTGAAGATGATTTAGATGTCATGTTGGATGATGTATATAAGAAAAAAAAATACGCTGAATAGCGAATGTCTATTATTATAGATAGCGTAAATTTTCATAATTTTGATACTTTATTTGAAAACTCAGAACCAAAATTCATAGATATTTATCTTAACTCCTTTTCCTCTTTTCTATTCCTAAAAAATAGTTCATTTCACAATTCATTGAAATTGATTTCTAGTAAAAATATATCTAACGTTCGTATCTTGGCAGTATGTGATGATAATCAATTTGATTCAATTCATGACTTATTTTCACCAATTAGTAATGTCAATGTTAATAATATTTCATCTTTTTCGGAACAGCAAGAAAATTTGATAACAATCACCATTAACAAAAAAATAATATATCTTTTCAAAATAAATTATGATGAATCTAAAAAAACATTTAATTGTAATTTGTATAACATTATATTTGATGAATTGGTCTGTTTTTTCGCGATTTTATATGATTTTCTCTGGTATGCTATAGAAAAAAACAAATCATTGGAAAAACGCAATATATTCCAACAAGATTTTATAGATATCGCCTCTCATCAATTACGGAATCCTATTTTACCTATAATAGGATTTTCTAAAATTCTAAAGTCAAAAATAAAAGATTCGGCCATACTGGAATATATTGATATAATAATTAGAAATGGGGAAAAGCTAAGAGACATCGCAAATGATATATTGGATATTTCTAGAATTGAAACAAATTCAATAAGGATAAACAAAGAATTTTTTGACATTGACAAAATTTTGTCTGATCTTATTAGCGAATATCAGGACATATCTGTTAGAGAGTCAGTTGGTATTGAATTCATCTATTATGGCAAGCACGGTTTATTAATTGAAGCCGATAAATCTCTAATTTCACAAGCATTTGACAATTTGTTAAATAATTCATATTTTTTCACAAAAAATAATCACGGTCGGGAAATAATAGTTAGTTTGTCTCAAAAAAATGCCTCCCGTGTTACTATAACTATTGAAGATGAAGGGCATCTGATGCAAATAAAAGATCTCAATCAGCTATTTACAAAATTTTTCACAAAATCGATTGGAGGAACTGGTTTAGGCTTGTTTATTTCTAAAAAACTATTTGATATTCATGGGGGAACTATCGATATAAAAAATAGATCCCCTGACATAGGCTTGGAGTTTATCATAGATCTCCCTATATCGAATCAACAACCGTCTTCTCAACCCATAGGAAATACCTTATATAATAATAGAATATTACTTATAGACGAGTCTTTAGAAAACCTACACCTAATTAAAAATAGAGTTCAAGAATTAGGTTATGATTTAGATTATTATGAAGATCCCCTAAATGCTACTGAACATTTCGTCTCTGGTAGATATTCTTTGGTTTTTTTAGGTATTGATATTGGAGGTTTTGATGGGTTTGATCTGTATGATGAATTGAAAAAACGCGATAATGATATCAAAGGCTATTTTATAACATCTAACAAAATAAATAAAGACGCAATAGATGTGTTCTTCGATAAAGGTATACAGTATGATCAATTCATATATAAACCCCATCTATTAGACTCGATTGTAAAAATTATTAAGAAAGAGCATAATACTACTTAGGTTTTAACATATTAATCAGAAAATTTTTCTATTTGTTATTTTTATTTTATTTATGAATGTTTTAATTATTGAAGACGATGCTGATATATGCTATTTGTATTCTATTTGGCTTAAAGAATTTGATTACGATTATGTTATTGCCAGGACTGTTGAAGAGGGCCTTTATGAATATCACAACTCACTAAAGCAAAATTCTGCTAATCTCCATAGTTTTGATTTAATTGTATTAGATTATGATCTACCGCCAATAAAAGATACTTCTCTGTCTGCTAAAAATGGTTTATATGTAGCAAAAGAAGTATTGCGTTTAAACAGAGATCAAAGAATAATATTTGCTTCTGCATGGCCTCAAAAAATTTTTAACGAATACATGGAAAGCTTGAAATGTTTCATAGAAATCCTTCAAAAACCGTTTGAAAAAGATCTTTTTATTAAAATGATACAAGATACATTTGTTTTTGATACCTTGAAAAAGGTTGTAATAGATATGAGGAAAAATAATGTAAATCCAAATGAACCCACTCCTGAAAGTTATGTTAATCTTTTTGAACTTTTATGGAAATTACAAAAAGATACTTTTGACACCCATGATAATTAACTATTTCTTAATAAGATTTAATTTAAAGAATAGTTGAAATTTGATTATGTCTTCTATGAAGTACGTGCAAATAGACCTACAGAATGATGTTGCTGTTTTAAAAATACATAGGCCCGAAGCACTCAATGCAATGAATTTAGATGTTATATCTGAATTATCTCGAGCAATAGATTTAATTTCTGTTGATCAGGGAATAAAGGTATTGATTATTACTGGTTCAGGTGAACGATCTTTTTGTGCTGGAGCCGATATTTCGTATATGGTCGATATCGATGCTGTTACTGCTGAAAAATATGCGTCCTCTGCGCAATCTATGCTAAACAAGATTGAAAAAATGGAAAAACCTGTAATTGCTGCTATAAATGGTTTTGCTCTTGGTGGGGGCTGCGAACTTGCTTTAGTCTGTGATCTAAGGATAGCTTCTGAAAATGCGAAAATGGGCCAACCTGAAGTTACAATCGGAATTCCACCCGGATGGGGGGGGACCCAACGATTGTTGAGAATAATAGGTCCGGCAAAGGCTAAGGAAATGATTTTTACAGGAAAGATGATCTCTGCTCAAGAAGCTGAAAGCATAGGCCTTGTCAATAAGGTTGTTTCACTTACCAATGAGGATAAATCACAATTAGATTCATCTCTAGATCAAAAGAGTGAGAAGGAAAAAAACATGGCTCTCTCAAAAATCCTTAACAATAAACTTTTAGAGCATTCTGTGTCATTAGCTAAAGAAATCGCTAAAAATAGCTTTAATGCAATAAAAATTAGTAAAATGCTGATAAATAAAGGCATGGATGCAGATATCGACACAGGATTAAGATTGGAGATTTACGGCTGGGCGCTATGTTTTGCTCATGAAGATAGGCAAAAGATGATGTCTGCATTTCTTAATAAAAGTAAAAGATAGCTTTTCCATCATCTATTTTATTGAGATTATTTTGGCTCCTGAACTCGGGTTGCATATAAAAGTTTTACATCCGATATTCAATTTTCCATAAGTTTCTTTCATGGTGTTTGATACTTCATACCCTTTGCTTTTAGAATTCAAGAATGCAATCGTGGATGGGCCTGCGCCACTAATAGCGAATGCTAATGCACCTGCTTTGAGCGATCTTTCTTTTACTTGCTCAAATCCTGGTATCAGTTTTTGCCTTGCAGGCTCTATTATACAATCGTCGATGCCATTGCATATCATTTGAATGTCTTGATTGAAAAAACCCGCAACAATTGTACATGCGTTTGAAAGATTTTGCACCATTTTTTTTAGAGGGACTTCTTGAGGAAGTGCTTTTCTTGCCACTTCTGTTTTCATTTTAGGAACACCTACCAATGGGACACAAACAACCAAAGTCAAATCTTTTGGCGATTTTATTCTTATAAATTCTAGTTTTGGAAGGCTTCTTACTATTACAAAATCCCCAAAAAATGATCCGGCAATGTTATCATAGTGTTTTACACCTGCACTTGCTATTTCCCCTTCTGCAGCGTAATCTAACAATTCTGCATCGTTTATATCCAATTTGAAAATCTTATTAAATGCAACAGCTGTCGCAACAGCCGAAGCAGCACTACTTCCCATTCCGTATCCTGGAGGAATATTTTTTTCAATTTCAATTATAAAATCATATCTATGTAGTTTATAATCTTCAATAATGGTTCTTGCCACTTTTCCTGATGAGTTTTGATCGGGATCAAGTGGAATACTTTTGCTCCCTTCTCCTTTTATTTTTATCTTTATGTTGTCTGAATTGCTTTCTGATTTTTTTATTAACTTTAGATAAACAAGATCTTCTAATGCATCTAATCCTAAACCGAAAACGTCAAAACCCGGACCTAGGTTTGCTGTAGATGACGGTGCACTTGCTATGCATTCGCGATATTCTGTTTCATTTGTATTATTTGTTTTTCCCATGTTAGTCTCACATTCTATTGGTTGTTTTTTTCTTCTTCTCCATGCGTAAATATTCTTGAAAGGGCTGCTGATAAATTTATCATTCCATTCATTGTTATGTTTGATATTGCAATAGGATTTGTTATGTTTCCGCTTCTGAGCAATGTCTTTATCAAGTCCTTGCTGAGTAAAGATTGCTCAAAGTTTTTTTCTTTGTCAAGGGAGTCTTGTAGCGATGAAATGGAATTGGACCAGTCTAATACCTCTTTTAGTTTATCTATTATTTTGTCTCTTTTAGTCAGGACATTAATTTGGGGGGTATTCAATCGCAATTTTACTGATTGGGACAAAAACATTAACGATACGTAATTGATAGGTGATTCAGCCAAAGTTCCATCAATAGTAAAAAGAGTTACTTTGTTATCTGAAAAAAAATTTGAAACAAAATATGGCCCACTGGACCTAAAAGCAAACAATTCTATTTGCCCCGGTGTGTCCACAATGACATAGTCTGGATTCATCTCATCTACCTGTTGCTGTATTTCGCTTAATTTGGTGGATATTAGATCGTTTGCTAATATCAGGGATCCATTTGGCCCTAAATTATAATTTTCCATAATTGAATAAATGTCAATAAAATCCCTCACATCAACATCTGGATTATAGGGTAAATTAGCTACACCTGGGTCTAAATTTATTGATATTGGCGAAATGTCATTGCTGTTATACCATTCTAAAAGATTGGATGTTAATAGTGATTTTCCCGAGCCGGCAGTGCCTGTAACAAAAATAGCATACATGTGAAATAATTTTATACCTTATTGTAATTTTACTGTTGTATTTGTATGATTATTATATTGCTTTATTTGAACTGACTGTTATAAGTTGAATTGGCGGTTACTTTCCATTGTCGCAAGTATAATACCTATAATTCTAATGTTTGTATTTACCCCAGTATCACTTAATGATATATCTTCCGTTGGAATTTTTCCATTTTTATTGTCGTTTATTGCAACAATGGCAAGGATCCTTCTCCAAGCGGTTAGGTTTTATTATTTTGTACGAAAATTTATAGGAGACGGTGTAAGCTCGTTTTGGAAAATAATTTATGCTAGGTTAGCAGGTGAATTCGTAACTCAAACTACGCCATCTTATGTGGGGGGTGAAATTGTGAGAATTGCATTTTTAACAAAAAATAAAGTTCCCGCAGGGAAAGCTGCTTGGGTTACTACTATGGAAATTATAGCAGATGTTTTTGTTGGCACGATATTGGCATTTATAGCCGGCTCTCATGCACTTCTTACGGGTGCTTTCTTTATCGGCATTTTGTTGATTTTAATTGCCCTTCCAACTTTTTGCTTTTGGTTTTTTTTGTTGATTTATTCTTCAAAAAAAAATATTAGATTGCCATCATTTTCATTAAAGTTATCTAAGAGATTTGTTTCTGAAGAAAAGGCTTTGCGTGGAATTAATTCAGTAAACAAAGCATTAGATGATTTATGCATGATGAGTAGGGAGAATTTCGGTTCATCCAAATCTGTGAAAATATTTTCAATTGGAATAGGAATTACTTTATTAGCGTTTATTTTCCAAGGTCTTTCTTTTCTTGTTTTGACTCATTCCATAAACAGTAATATTGGTTTATTTTCCTCTTTTATGGCCACTTCGTCATCTACTATTTTGGGAACTTTGCCTATTACAATAGGGGGATCTGGTTTGACAGAGTTAGGTCTTTGGGGTTATATCAATCACTTAAATGATTTTTCCCAACTTGGAAATATTATCAGTGATAGCCAATTGAATGTGATAATTGCTTGGCGTATAGCTTCATACCATATCCCTTTAATTATAATGTGGGTTGCATTGATGAGATTAGCTTTAGGAAAAAGTTATTCCAAGCCTTCCTCACACTCTACACTTGTTAGTTTTTGAGATGTTACTTTATACTTTTATTAGTAATCTGCTTTATGTGTTTGGTAAAAATATGCTGTTTGACCTGTTAAAAGACAAATTATAATGGATATGACTTAGGACATTGGGTAGTATTGGTAATTCATTACTTTTGATTTTAAAATTTGGGGTGGCTTGCTGTATTATTTTAAATAACCCAATTATCCGGTCTTATTAATTGCAATAAAAGACAACTGTCAAATGATTTTATATGTTTAATACCAAGACAAAATTAAAATAGTTCTTAAATGGAACGTGGAGAAAAGATATCATTAATTATTTATATCACAGGAATCATTATTTTTATTAGTTCTATCGCCACCTTTTTTATTTATTTAGATGCAATTCTTTCCTTCATTGGAATAAGCATAGCATTCTTTATTAGTTATATACATCCTTTAATATCTATTATTTTAAAAATAGAGAAGAAACATAGAGATTTTTTAGCGATTATGCCGACCATTCAAAGGAAATAGCTGAAATAATTAAGAATGGATACGGCAATCAAGACATTTTAGGTAGTATAAATGGATTGGATATTACTTATCAAAAAGAACCAGAGATTAAAGACATCGGAATTGCTAAAATACATTTAGAAAAAGATTATCCAGAAATAGGTATTTTAAAAAATAATGCTTTCCGAACATCAAAAGGACATATTAAGAGCCTATCCCAAAATTCGATAGAATTATAGCTTGTTATGATCACTGCT
>JBBJMN010000070.1:0-11133 GCA_037720485.1 Candidatus Nitrosocosmicus sp. | reverse complement strand
TCTAGCTTCAATGTTAATATGATTCCAATCTTCACAATAAAGTCGGTTACCATCCTATAATTAAAATATTTTGCAACCTGGAAGCACTCCTGAACAGACATGACCTTTCCCGATGCCAACCATTGTAGTGGGATAAAGTTTCAATTTGTTGTAAGGCATGTAATTTTTAAAGCGTTTATATCGCTTGTAGATGTCATTAAAGAACCAGCACCTGAATATAATTTTTATTTGATGGCATATGGAAAAATTTTGGACTCTATGATGTTGTGGGCGTAATAAAGTCCGGATTGACCCCAAAATACTCTGACGTGATTGTATGTAGATTGTTGGTTCTTAATGCTATGCCTGAATCAAGATGATTTTATCTTGGATATGATATTGTTAGTCGCAGCACAATTAAAAATCATGCATTTCACATAATATTAATTACTTTTAAGTTATTAAATAAGAATTTTTTAAAAATACAAATAAAAAATGATAAAATATTGTAAACTCATGGGTGATTTCATCAAGTATTTGCTCAAATTCAGATGAGTTTTTTTGCTGCTGAATGGAAGTGGTTAAATCATTAAATAATGCTTAAACTGTCTCCCTTTCCTGTGCCATCGATTTTTGTATTGTCAGTGTTAAACAGATTTTTCTGAAAAAATAGGATATTGTTTTATTTATTCAGATCAGAAACAATTATTCTGGATGATGTTCCAAATCGTGTTGAGTTAGTTCTTCTTTTGAGTTAAAGGAATAGCCTTCACACTTTGCACATTTATAGGGTTTTTCGTTTTGAGATGACATTTGATTATTTTAATCTAATTGGATATATAAAAAGTGTGATTCTTTATTATAAAATTTTATGGTACAATAATGCCATATATTTCAGTTGTACAATTTTCTATCTAAAAGTTATTATGCGAAATATTCAAAAAATAATACTTGCAAAAATTTGATCTAATAGTAATTGGTGGAGGATCAGGCCTAGATATTGCCAGTGCTATGGCTCAGCATGGTCTCAAGGTAGCAATCATTGAAAAAGACAGACTGGGCGGAACATGCTTGAATAGAGGGTGCATACCTTCTAAATTACTAATACATAGCGCTGATGTAGCAGAAACAATAAGAAATGCAGAGGTTTTTGGTATAAAGATAAACAATGGTTATTCTGTCGATTTTGGGAAGATAATGGCAAGAGTAAATGGAATTACTGATTCTGATTCAGATAGCATAAAAAAGGACTTACTGCAAACAGATAACCCAAAGCTATTTGCAAAAGAATGCAAGTTTGTTGGAGAGAAGGAGATCGCTTTTTATACAGAGGATGGGGAAAAAAATGATTATAAACCGGATGAAATCATTACCGCAGAAAAAATCGTCATTGCAACTGGAACCCGGCCTAACATTCCAAAAATAAAGGGTCTCGAGGAAGGTGTGTTTATCACGAGCAATGAGGCATTGCGCCTCAAAAAGCAACCCAATTCCCTCACATTTATTGGTGGGGGGTATATAGCTTGCGAAATGGCACACTTTTTTGGCAGCTTGGGAACAAAAATTAACATTATACAGCGTAACAATGTCCTGATTCCAAATGAGGATGAGGAAATATCGCAAAAATTCACAGAGGTTTTTAGTAAAAAGTATAATGTGTTTTTAGGATACGAAATGGAATCAGTTACAAAAAACAGTATGAGTGATGGTGATGATGGGATGATGAGGTCACATTTCACCTGACTGCAAGAGACAAATCTGGAAAAAAGATTGAGCTTGACACAGACAAAGTTCTTGTCGCTGCAGGAAGAGTCCCTAACACATCCTCCCTTGAGTTGGAAAAAACTGGTGTAAAGACAAGTGAAAAAGGCTTCATTGAGGTTGATGAATACCTTGAAACAACTTCGAAAGGAATTTTTGCTTTGGGGGATGTTGTTGGTAGGTATCAACTTAAGCATAATGCAAATCTTGAGGCCAAATATGCTTATGGTAATATTATAAACTATGATGAAAAGAGGCAAGTAGATTATACCGCAATGCCACATGCTGTATTTAGCTCGCCACAGGTTGCAGGTGTTGGCTTTACAGAACAGGAACTAAGAAAAAAAGGCATCGGGTATCTAAAGTCCACATACCCATACATTCAGACAGGAATGGGTGAAGCAATTCAGGATAAAGATGGGTTTGTTAAATTCCTTGTTGATAAAAACGATAGAAAAATTCTGGGTTGTCATATCATTGGAACCGATGCGTCTGTTCTTATTCATGAGGTGTTAGTATCTATGAGAACAGGAGATGGCACAATAGCCAGTATTGCCAATACTGTTCACATTCACCCAGCACTTTCTGAAGTGGTTGCTCGAGCAGCAAATGACATATAAAAAGACCAATAAAGCAACATTCTATATATTTTTCAGTTAATTGACAATGAGATGGAATACTAAAAAATAGATACACATGTATATGCAATATTTGAAAATAATTATAAATACTCTGATTCCAGCAACCAATATCTTTAAATGGTGTTGTCCTATTTCTAATTTATAAATTCATTGTGCACTCATATCAAATCTTTTCATCTGGTATTGTAATGATTTAACAGGTATAGCAAATGAATTAGATTTTGATAATCTTTCCAGAAGATATTACAATTATTGAATCAAGATGTTTGATAACAACCACCTTAAAATGACAGCCATTAGCAGTAGTTAGTTTTAGTAGTTTATGCCATTATTGCCCAATACTAATGCAAACTTAAATCTATCAAAAAAAGTAATTTCTACTAATAGTGGGAACAAATAAGATGAGTGGTCTTTGACAAATGTCGCACATACAGGAATTGAAAAAGTTGATTATTCGCCTTTAACTTTGCAATTTGTAAAACTCATAGTTCCATTAATATTATTATAAAAAATATCGCAGTCAGTAAACTTTAGAGTTCCTTGTAAATATGCAGAAAATGAATCATTTCTGTTTATCAAATCTTGGATGCTACGTTGTTTTACGTGTTCTTCCGCTGATGTTGTGTGACTGCTTATTATTTCAATTGTTGTTAATGTAAACGCTATTGATATTACGATTATTGTCAGTTTTATCTGATTTATGTTTTTATAACTATGCATTTCTAAGGACTCCATGTAAATCTTGGAGATTGTTTGTAAAATTCATATGCATTGAAAAAGGTAACATTTTCAATATCATTTCTGTTAATGTTCTTTTTTCTCATCTCTCTTGACACAGTCGGTACACTCAAAGGATCTGATGGACCCCAATCAGCTGAGCTATTTATCATAATACGGTCAGAGCCAAAAATTTTAATTATGTTTATGGCGCGCTCAGGCGATAGCTTTGTAAATGGATAAACCGTTAATCCGGCATACACTCCCATTTCCAGAACATTTTTTATTGTTTCCTCTGTATTGTGATCTATTAAAATTTTCTTTCTATCATATTTCCCAATTTTTGAATTATTATTCATTAAATTTTCTATTCTTACTAGTCCCTCTCTTTTATTATGATGAGGTAGATGTATCATGATTAACATGTTCTTTTCTATTGCTGTTTCCATTTGTTTAACGAAAATCTCCTCTTCCAAATCGTTAATTAGATTATATCCTAACTCCCCTACTGCAACTACATTTTCCCTATCAAGATACTTTATCATTGGTTCTATAGCGTCCAGGGCTAACGGTCTATTCATGGATTCTTTTGGATTGACAGATATACAAACAAAATGCGAGATTCCATATTCTTTAGCTCTTTTGGTTTCAAAAGTTATTATGTGCTCCCAGTAATCAATAAACGTCCCAACTGATGTTCTAAGACTCCCTAACCAAAAAGATGGTTCTACTACAACTTCTATCCCAGCTTTTGACATTAGTTCATAATCATCCGTAGTTCTAGAATACATATGGATGTGGGGATCAAAGAGCCTTACCAAAAATCTTCTCTTTTTTCTGGTAATGCTTAATTCTAAAGATACTTTTCAATTTTCAATTTAAAAACATTAAAATACTTTTTTGTACAATTTTTTAGTACAATAATATTGTACAATTTTATTGTTTAAAATTATATCTTATTCCTTAAATACAATATTTAGTGAAAATATACTATTATTGCTACCAGTATCACAGGGTATAATGCGTGCGGCTGTATTTTCGGGGCCAAATATTATGCATATCAGAGAGCTAAAATGTTTACAAGGTAACGAAAATGAGAAATTGGTGCTACTAAAGGTAAATTCATGTTCGGTATGTGGATATGATGCTCAAGTATTCAGGAATGGACATAGTAAGGTAAAACCACCTATTATATTAGGCCATGAAATTTGTGGTGAAGTAATTCAGAACAATACAAACTTTAACAAGGAAACCATTAAGATTGGATCCAGAGTGGCAGTTTCGCCACTAGTGCCTTGTCTTAATTGCTGGTATTGTAATAATGAACAGTATAATATGTGCATTAACCTGAAAGAAATAGGATCGACAATAAATGGCGGATTTGCAGAATATATTAGAGTACCACAAAATACAGCAATGATTGGTGGACTTGTTCCTATACCTGATAAATTAAGTAATGAAGAAGCATCATTGCTTGAACCACTATCGTGTTGTCTAAATGCTTTTAATAATCTTATAGTTCCATCTACAAAAGAAATAGGATCAGTAGTAATAATAGGAGATGGGCCAATCGGACTAATTAACTTACAATTAGCCAAAAATTTTTTTGGTGCAAAATCCACTGGCATAATTGGCCAGGTGCCTTTAAGAATGCAAAAAGCAAAATCTATGGGAGCTGATATGGTACTTTCTTTTCCTAAAAATCACGACATCGCTAAAATAAAAACAATACTGGATAAAGTTTTGGAATTTACAAAAGGAATAGGTGCGGATGCAATTATCATTGCTACTAGTGATCCAGCAGCTTTAGATTTTGCAATAAAAATATCGAGTAAAAATTCAAAAATTATAATTTTTGCAGGTATATCAAAAAGAAAAAACACGGTAGCAATAGATCCTAATTGGATACATCACAACCAAATTTCAATTGCAGGAAGTTTTAGTGCCACACCTAAAATGCTTGCAGATGCAGTTAGAATTGCATCTACCAAGGAGATAGATTTGTCCCAAATGATAACCCATAGATTTTCACTGGATGATATTGAAAAAGCTATGATAACAACAGAAAAATTTTATGGTCTACGATCTGTAATACATAAATTTTGAAAATAATCTAGAATAAAATCCATTTAATTATATTCGGTCATACCAAATTATAAAATAATTTGATATGTTCTCAATTCTTTGATATTGATATTTAAATTATAATTAAATGGATATTTTAACATTTGACACACTATTGTTATGATTTGACAACGATGGGGAAAAATTTCATAAAGTATATTTCAATTACTAAATATATTTTGGGACATTATATTATGGGTATTTTATGGAATAAATCTTAATGATTATTAGTATTAATAATTATAGCGGATATCTTTAATTTTGCGTTAATATTTATTACCTTCAGAATTTTTTAGAATAATGTACAACAAAAATGTACAACAATATTGTACAACAAAACAATCCATTAATCATTCAAAATATTCTTTAATATAATTAGCCTGTAGTATTTGATGTCAATTAAAATAGATAAAAGGAGAATGGATTTCGTTAACGTAACACTATTGTTTGGTTTACTTGCCATGGGGAATATTTTTTTACTTACAAATAACTCATTTGTGTCCACAATAACCGCACAAAAACAGGGAAACCACCCATTCAATGCCAGTTTAACCGGAAATGAAGAGGTTCCACCTACTAACATAATATCAACAGGAAAAGCAAATTTCCAAGTTGATTCGCAATCTAATAATACATCATTCTCAGTTAACGTTGAAGATTTAGAAGGAATAACTGCTGCCCATATCCATAACGGTACAAAAGGTCTAAACGGTCAAGTTATAGTTACGTTATTCTTGTCACCTTCGCCGTCAAGCGAAGATGATAGTTCTTTATCAATTAATGGAACTATTACAAATGACAATCTTGAGGGACCTTTAGCCGGAAAACAAGTAGGTGATTTAATAGGTTTGATGAATAATGGATCATCATATGTTAATGTTCATACAGAGCAAAATCCTCTAGGTGCAATTAGGGGTCAAATAGTAAATGAATAAAAAGGCAACAAATCGTAACTAAAATTACCAAATATTTTTTAAACTCATCGCTCATTTTCTTTTAATATTGGTAACCGTTTTGTTTTTTATATGGATTTACAAGTAATATTTAAATTCACTTCAGATATCATTAATAAAAAAATCGCCTATTCATAAAAATTTATCTAATATTACAACAATAAATACCATAAAGTGAAAGTAAAATTTAGTTGGGCATCTGATGACACAAAGACCGAAATAAAAGAATTTAACTCTACAGATGAAATGCTCGATTTTGCCTTTAACGTATTTGATAGAATAATTCTTCATAAACTGTCCAAAAATACAGGGGATATTACATATGTTGATGATAAAAATGGTATACCTTTTGATTTTTTTATAATGATTTATGATTATAATGTGGAAGATCATGAAGAAAAAAACAAAGCATTTCTTGTAGGTGATATTTTTGAAAGTTGAGAGATTTGCTGATTTGCCCATTTGTATAATCTCAAATAACATAGGAAATTTTGTAAACAAAAGACAATTCTCGATATTTTTGTCCCATCGTTTCTATCTACCCATACTAATAAAATAAATTTTAGAATTTATGTCATTAAATTAAAATTCATTCGGATTATTTCTGTTACTATTTTGGAATGTTTAACTTTATCTAATTATATTTGATAATTTATGCTTTGTTGCGTAATTCGTTATCCTTCAATCATATGTATTCCGTTACGCTATAGCCCCCTAAACAGGTTATACAGCGATATCTTTACCATCATCTCTTTTACCATGTTTTGAAACCTGGTGGCTGATGTATATTCTCCATACATTCTTTTGATTGATGAAAAGGCTGTTTCAGCCATCCACCTGTGTCCATGCTTTCTTTTCTTTTTCCATTTCAGCGGGTCCCCTTCTGTTTGCAACCTTACCTCTTTGTTCCTTAACCTGTTATTTCTATTTGAAACAACAGAGTTGCCCCTTACCTTTATCCATGGTTTGACCTTTCCCTCCTCAGGATATCGGAAGTTTGCATTGGAATCATGGGCTCCATCAGCTAATGCTGATTTTATCTTTATTGCCGTGTTAGGTTCATTATGATCATCTAAAACCCGGTTGACCAGTTTCTTTAACATTTTGCCATCGTGAACCTTCTCATCGGTTACCTCCAGAGCAAGGATTTCCTTTGTCTTTATGTCTACTGCCACATGGATCTTGAGATATCCTTTCCTGTTTTGTGTATTCCATTTCTCATCCATCCACTGGCCTCTGTTGGTTACCTTGATGCCTGTGCCATCTATTGGGATTGTGAGATCATCATCATCGGCCTTCCTGCTTTTTCTAACGCCAACATTCAACTTGTTGACTCTTTTGCAGATATGGCCGTAACTAGGGGGATTAGCCGGTAGATTTTTCCCTGTGGCTTTGATTATGCCCTCTGTTTGTCTGTAAGGTGGATGAAAAGAATAACGAATGTAACCGATGACAAGAATAAGGGAATTTGGAAAAGTGAGTGGTTTGCCTCTCTTATTCTGGTTCATCACTTTTAATTCAGAACCCCAGCTATCAGGAAAATCATGTGAGAAAAGGATTTCACCACGTCTAACTAATGAGCAGTTATAAGCAGGCCGGTCTATCACAAAGAACCAATTTATTCAATGCAGCTAAATAGGTTGAGTTAGGCAACAAAGCAATAATTTATCAAATCCACCACATCATCATTTATTTTGAAATTAGTGAAGGCTACATAATTATAAATTGTACTTTATTGTACAACATTGTTGTACAACATATTGATCCAAAAATATAGTACAAATTTCGAGTAGAAATTAATGACGTACTTCTTTAATATTATGTTCTATAATATTTTTACTGATGAATTTTCGGTATAATCATAATCAAAATTATAAACAAAAAAAATTTAATAACGATAAACCAAAACTATCATCGCTAACAACAATCACCATTGCAATAATACTTTTCTCAAGTTTCTTTTCAGGCGGTATTATAAACAATCAACAACAACAGATATTTGCTTCAGAAAAACCACCAGATCTCAAAGTTATAAACTCGGGGGCCAAGCCCACTGTAGGAAATTTTAACTTAACCTCGGGATATAAAATGGAACCACTGCTTTGGAACCTTACACTCCCAACCAGTGTAACGTTTGATGATAAAGGGAATATGTATATAGCCCAATCAGGATTCGCAGAATGGTTTTTTGCCACACCCACTATAATAAAGGTAGATCAAAAAGGTAATACATCTATTGTTGCTGATAGATTCCTTTACGGTCCAATAACAGATTTAGAATTCCACGAAGGGAAGATATATGTATCACATAAAGGAGTTATTTCAACACTGAATCCTGAAAGCGGCATTATAAAAGACATTATTATAGGATTGCCAAGTAGTGGCGATCATCAGAATAATCAAATAGCGTTTGGCCCAGATGGCAGATTATACATATCCCAAGGTACTGCTACAAATAGTGGTGTTGTTGGAGAAGATAATATTTTTGGTTTACAATGGCCAAAATACACACCACAAGTACATGATGTTCCTGGAATGAATATATCTTTAACAGGTCAAAACTTTAACACAACAAATCCATTTACTTCTTCAGAAAACGATTTTGCAAACACGGGTGGATTTGTTCCCTTTGGAACAGCTACAACGGAAGGCCAGGAAATTAAAGGTGACGTTAAATGCAATGGGTGTATCTTGAGTGCAAAACCAGATGGCAGTGATCTTAAGCTTGTTGCAGAGGGTCTAAGAAACCCCTATGGAATAGCATTTACCAATGATGGTAAGCTTGTTGTTTCAAATAATGGTGCAGATGAACGGGGAAGCAGGCAAATAGCCAATGATTCAGATAAGGTATATAGCATAGACATAAGCAATGCTAGTAATTTGGGTAAGTTTTATGGCTGGCCTGACTTTGCTGGAAACGCAGATCCAGTAACTGATCCTAAATTTAAATCACCTAGTGCTAAAGAACCATTAAAATTCTTAATGCAAAACCATCCAGAAGTCGTAAAGCCACTGGCTGAATTAAGAGTTGGTCCTTCTTTAACACAGGTTGCCATTTCCAACAGCTCTGAATTTGGAAACACCGGGATGGCTTTTATAGGTGCATCTGGAACATTTACTCCAATAACCCATACTTTCGAAACAATCGATAAAGGAGTTGTGGGCCATAAGGTTGTAATGTTAAATCCAAAGAATGGCAACTATTCGGACTTTTTGTTCGCTGTTAAAGACCCTGCAGTATTCACACCAGTAGGATTGTCATTTGATAAGAATGGAACTGCATTATATGTAGCAGACCTCGGTAAACTGGAATTACGAGACGCCTTACCCACTACTAATGCACCTTTGAATCATACTGCAACATGGCCTTATCCTCACACTGGAGTAATATGGAAAATAACAAAGTAAGGATAAAACCCAATTCTTTATTTTTCTTTCGATAGTTTTATCAAAATAGTTATAAAATATCCCAATTACTGTCACAAAAAACTAACAGGTAATGACTAATATATTACGTCTTTAGCAAATCCCATAACAGTTGATTAATTTTTTTCCGTAAATGATCATATTTATGTTAGAAACAGCATTTGGGAGTATTCATGTTCAATTAACTTTATTGCTGTATTGTATCTTTTTATGGAAAACAAGAAAATTAAAACTCGAGGCACCGAATATTTAAAGCACCTGCTTATACCCATCAAACATCACGAACATACCATAAAATAGTAATTGAATGATTATGTTTGTAAATGCTTTCATATTTAATCTAACCATTTTAATTAATTTGTTGCGTTATCAATATGCATCACATAATTCTTTATAAATAACCTCATCCCTAAAATTACGCCAAGTCCAAGAAAGAGGAATTCAATTCCTTTCATTATCTGCCTGACATACGGAAATAAGGTATTGGTAAAATATCTTCCTGATGATTTTTAGATTAATAAAGTTGAATCTAATTAATGATTTATACAATCACAAAAAAAGAAGTTAATAACTAAAATTGATGGAGGGAAGACTGAAATTTTGATTCCAAAAGACGGTTCAAAGAAAGATAAAGGTGATGTAAAAGAGAAAGACAACCCAGCAGGAATTCGCAATGTCCTTTCGATGGGCTTGGTGAGTTTCTTTACCGACTTTTCAACTGAGATGATTTTAAGTGTTCTTCCCCTTTTCTTGGTTAACAATTTGGGTGTGTCAAGAGCAATTCTTGGTGCAATAGAGGGTTCCTCTGAACTTACAAGTTATGTTTTTAGAATGTTTTCAGGTGCACTTTCTGACAAGTTCCAAAAGAGAAAAATATTCATCATAGTTGGGTATGGGTTGTCGACAATAAGCAAGCCTTTCTTTATGTTTAGTAGTGGTTGGTTTGATGCCTTTGTGGTGAGGGCAACAGACAGAATGGGCAAAGGTATACGAACTGCTCCTCGTGATGCCTTGATAGCTGATTCCGTATCCGAATCGATTTCCGGAAAGGCCTTTGGGATACACAGAACAATTGACCAAATGGGTGCCATAGTGGGACCCATAGTGGCCTTTGCAATTCTTCAGTTTATGGACATTAAGGCAGTGTTTCTTCTATCGCTTATTCCAGGTGTTATTGCTGTGACAATTTTGGTATTCTTCGTAAAGGAGGTTGCAGTAAAAAAACTGTCTAACACAACAATATTTGAAAACATAGGAGGCCTGCTTAAAGGAAACAAACCCTTTGTTATTCTTCTGATTGTTACAGGCATCTTCAGCCTTGGGGCTTTTAACTTTTCATTTGTTTTGTTAAAAGGTTCAGACCTTGGAGTAGACCAAAGTCTAATACCGATAGTGTATGCAATAATCAATGTAGCATACACAATAATTGGCATTCCAGCAGGTGTTTTTGCTGACAGAATTGGAAAGGAGAAAGTGTTGTTACTTGGATATTCAATCTTTGCGGTATCAACAATAATGATGGCCTTTTCAGC
>JBBJMN010000069.1:0-11365 GCA_037720485.1 Candidatus Nitrosocosmicus sp. | reverse complement strand
CGCAAAAGAAAAGGACAACCAGAAAAAAAGGTAGGAAAAATGTTGAAAATTTTGGAGACAATGATAAATAAGGTTTGATGAATTAGCAAGAGTTTTTGGTTAAACCAGACTCCACAAATCCAAACAAATGACGAATATTTTTTGTCTTTATTCACCAAATGATTTGTTTTGCGAATGTGACATACATCATATATGGCACATAAAATTTTTGATGGCCCAAAAGAAGGAAATGAAAATTTGGTGACCCTTTAGAACCTAATTGTTGGATTTAATTCAATGAGATGGGCTGCAGGACCGAAAAGGTTTCAAAGATGCTGAAACAACGGCACAAAAGGAAGGGGCGAAAAAATTGAATACAGGAAATCCAATAGTTAGATGATGTCTTAAAAAAGAGGATTAAATGAGCAGATTCAGACACCTCTCACAATGTTTTATCAAGATTTACTTATCAGAAAATGTGCAGAAAATGATATCTCCATATTGATGATAAAACAATGCCGTTGGTTGCCGAAGTCAGAAAAGCACTTGATTGATTCACAACCTACCACCGAAAAATGAAACACCATTTTCACCGCCCGATGAGGATGCAAAACCCAATTTTATATAATGGTATTTTACCACCAATTCTTAAACCCGAAAATAACACCGAATGATTGGACAGGACCCCTGTTTCTCAAAAAAAATTCATTTACTCTACCTCTTTGTGTTAGATATGTATTTTTTTCTTCTCTTGAATTAGTATTCAATTTCATTTTCATAAATTGACGATAACCATATTAGCTGTAATTATTATCCTCATCATTTCTCCCTCTAACAAAATTTAGCTTGATTTTTCAATTCTTGTATTTTATAATATTTTAAAATGTTTCAATTCCGTTTCTTAAATATTTGATGAGGGATGCTTTTATGGAAATGGTTTGCCTATCAAATAAAAATGATCTCTAAATCTTGAGAGTCCAAAATGTTTAATACTTTCTCTTTATCTTTGCCTAATCCTTTATCATCGACATATATGTGATTTATTTTTTCGATGCTTTTTCCTTTGACTTGTTTCATTATTTGTTCATTTATGAAAGCAAGATTGTACTTGCTGATAATAGGCCCAAAGGCTACATTGGAGAAAAGAATCAGTTCATTATATTTTTGTGGATAGTGATTACCACCAATTCCTATACCTATGGTTGTGTTGTTATTCTCGATGTATTTTTCAATATCTTTTATAGATTCCAGTACGCTTTTACATACTATTGATGCAGTTGTTTTGTTTACCCATTGAATTTCTGATGAACCTATTTCTATGAATAGGGTTGGATTTGCCAATGAGGTGGGTCCATGATGAGTGGCCTCTATTGTCAAATCATAGCCAAAAAGTCCTTGTCTTTTTTCATATATCTTTTTCATATAGACCTTTTGAAAGGACGGAAATGTGTTTCCAATTTCCTTTGGCTTTCCACCTAATAAAACGATGTCTGAAAAATTTCCAGTGCTATGAGAAGTCAAAGTTGGAGTTTTACTTTTAGACGCATGTTTTGATAAAAATATTACCATGTTTTCTTTTGGTATTATCCCATCTAAATTATTGATATCAATTAAATCTTGATTTGTAATGACTAGTGCAGTATTTAAATGCTTTAAAGAACCCAATACTTTAAAATCTGTATTTGCATTGTTATGATTATTCTGATTTCCTATGGTGCCTTTATTTGTTATTTCAAATTCTTCGTTATCTAATAGATAATTTATCATTGTATTACTTGCTGGATCTTTTGTGGATGTTATTATTGTAAAATATTTTATCAATAAAAATAAAATCTGTACTTATTATTTTATCTTTTATATTAAATTATATCGGTATTCGATATCAAATGCATTATAAACTTATAAATTCCAAATAACTAAGTTTAATGATTTCAATAAATATGCCAAAAAAGCTCGCTGATGGTGATGGAGACTTGGACTTGATGGATATTGATTCCGATAATACAGATGTTGTTGTTGATGACATCGACAACGAGGCTGATGCTCTTGGAGTAAATACTGATAAATTGTCTCAAAATAAAAATAAAAATAAAAGTAAATCCCTCTCTATTTTAAAAGAAGATACGAAAAAGGGTAAAAAAAACAACAAACAGGAAAACCAAAAATTGGTTAAGGGTGACATTGAAAGTGAATCGTCACATTCTGAAGAAGAAGAAGAAGAAGATGGTTTGGATTCTAAATTTTTTGTCGTTAGGGTTTCTGGTGGTCAAGAGAGCTTGATAGCTTCTACGCTTTATAGTAGATTATCGTCAAAAAAGATTGAAGGCATTTACTCTATTTTATTCCTTGATAATTTTAAAGGATATGTTATAGTTGAAGCTCTTGATTCCAACATAGCCTATGAAGCTTTACATGGTATACGTCACATAAGAGGTCAAATCAGGGGAGAATTGCCATATAAAGATCTCGAAGGGTATTTGATAAAGAAACCAGTGGTAACTGAGTTAATAATAGACGACACTGTTGAAATTATAGCTGGACCGTTTAAATCGATGAAAGCCAAAATAACGAGGGTGGATTACGAAAAACAAGAGGCAACAGTTGTTTTATTGGACTCTCCATATCAAATCCCTGTCACAGTTGATGCTAATTATCTAAAAAAGACTTTATAAGAATATAAGAGGATTTTGTATTAGTATGATGGATTGTAGTTTATGAGCGAAAAAAAAATTGTAAATGCTTTAGTAAGTGGGGGTGAAGCTAGTGCTGGACCTCCATTAGGACCTGCATTGGGTCCACTTGGTATTAATATTTTGCAGGTGGTTAATACTATAAATGAAAAGACTAAAGATTTTCCCGGAATGAAAGTTCCAGTTAAAGTCGAGGTTGATTCAGAAACCAAAAAATTTACCGTGGAAGTTGGCATTCCCCCAACAGCTGCGCTTGTATTCAAGGAGTCTGGTATTAACAAGGGTTCTGGAACTGCTGGCACTGACTTTGTTGGAAATATTTCTATGGAAAGTGTGGTCAAGATAGCTAAAATGAAATTAGATGTTTCGTATGCTCAAGATGTAAAGTCTACTGCTAAAGAAATAATTGGCTCGTGTTTAAGTTTAGGCATAAAAGTTGAGGATAAGGTTGCCAAAGATGTTTATGCTGATGTATCGGCAGTAAAGTATGATTCTTTGTTTGCATAGATTGTTTTGATTTTTCATTTAATTATTTTTTTTTTGCTATGCGACAAAATTAATCGCAATTCATACGTAAGTTTAAAATATACCATTTAATGAATTTTAATTATAATTTTAAGGTGAATAGTGGAAGTGTCAATTCAACAAGGTTCAGCTGGCGGTATGCCGGTATTAATATTGAAAGAAGGGTCTACAGAGACCAAAGGTCGAGAAGCTCAAAAAAATAATTTTACAGCTGCAAAAACCGTTGCAGAAATAGTAAGGACAAGTCTGGGTCCGAGAGGCATGGATAAAATGCTTGTGGATTCTTTAGGTGATGTTACGATTACCAATGATGGTGCGACTATCCTAAAGGAGATAGATGTACAACACCCAGCAGCAAAAATGATGGTGGAAATAAGTAAAGCCACCGATAATGAAGTGGGGGATGGAACCACATCCGTAGTAGTTTTAGCAGGGGCCCTGATCGAAAAAGCGGAGGAATTAATATCTAAAAACGTTCATCCAACTATCATTGTGGATGGGTATAGGAAATGCGCTTTCAAATCTATTGAAATATTGAACAGTATTGCCATGAAGGTAAATGCTGGTGAGAAAGAACAATTGATAAAAGTAGCTAAAACTTCTATGCAGACCAAATTGGTTTCTAAAGATTCTGTTGATTTAGCTAACATTGTTGTAACAGCTGCACAACAGGTGGCAGAGACACTTAATGAATCTACAAAGGTGGATTTGGATGATATCAAAGTGGAAAAGAAAGCAGGTGGTTCTATTAAGGATACCAAATTAATTAAAGGAATGGTCTTGGACAAAGAGGTTGTACATGGTGGTATGCCAAAACGTGTCAACAATGCCAAAATCGCATTGATAACCTCTGCGTTAGAAATCGAAAAAACAGAATTTGATGCCAAATTAAATATAACATCCCCAGACCAAATGAAAAGATTCCTTGATGAGGAAAACAACATGCTAAAATCCATGGTTGACAAAATAACTTCTGCAGGCGCAAATGTGGTATTCTGTCAAAAAGGAATTGATGATATTGCACAGCATTACCTTGCAAAATCTGCTATTCTAACAGTTCGACGTGTGAAAGAAAGTGATATGACAAAATTGTCTAGAGCTACAGGTGCTCGGGTGATTAATAATTTAGATGACATGACCCCAAAAGATCTAGGTGAAAGTGATTTGGTTGAAGAGCGAAAGGTTGAAACAGACAAGTGGGTATTCATTGAAGGCTGCAAAAATCCCAAAGCTGTTACAATTCTTATTCGCGGTGGCTCTCAAAGGGTAGTGGACGAGGCGGATAGGTCGGTCCATGATGCTTTAATGGTAACTAAAGATGTATTGGAAAAGCCATTGATTGTTGCCGGTGGTGGGTCTCCTGAAGCTTATGTTTCCAACAAACTAAAGGAATGGATAAGCACATTATCTGGAAGAGAGCAACTTGCAGCTGAGAAATTTGCCGAGTCCTTGGAGGTTATTCCTTTGACATTAGCAGAAAATGCCGGTATGGATACAATCGATACAATGACTGAGTTAAGGTCACGACAGAGCAAGGGATCAACATGGTCTGGTATAGATGCACGAAACTCGCGAATCGCTGATATGGCCGAACTTGATATTGTAGAGCCGCTTTCCGTAAAAGAACAAATTATCAAGTCATCTACAGAAGTTGCATCAATGATTTTGAGGATTGATGATGTTATTGCATCCAGTAAATCTGCTGGAGGCGGTGGAATGCCTCCGGGTGGAATGGGCGGAATGCCTCCGGGTGGAATGGACGGAATGATGTAACTCATTTATCTTTTTATTTATTTTAATTTTATTTTTTGAATCAAATAATTAGACAATGAATTTTTTTTTACATAAGTGCGATTTTTTTACAATAATCATGTTTTGTGTTGTTTGGGTTTATTCTTATAACCTAACGAACACAAATATTTTTCATTATTGTTATTTTGTAATATATCTTCCAATAAAATTATATTTGAATTTATTGATGGTTAATTGGGGTAGGTAGGATCGGGGTGCTAGCCGTGCCCCATATCAGAAATCGGCTTCATGCTGAGATCAGTAACTACTAGGTAAATTCACGAATGGGCGGTACCTGCTTATCTGTCTAATATGAAATCATGCCGTATCGGATGGCTATGAACAGCAAACTACATGAAGGTGTGGCCTTGACTGTGTATTGTCGAAATGGGTGAGGTCCGGGAGGGAGCAACCCTAAGGCAGCGCAGCCATGCTGTTACGTCTACGTGGTGGATTTGGAAAGATATGAGATGGGGCTGCTTATTCATGTTGGTACTAGTGGGCTACCCCAAACCTTATCCTGAAAAAAATTTGTTTTTGTAACGAATTTATTATTATATTAACATTTTAGACATTCGTTAAATGTTTTTGATTTGACAACAAGCAATTGAAATTTTTGACTGTATGGTGTGCAACTGATCATGGATGAGAAACTTGGTTTTTGAAAAAGGTTTGATTGAAAGATTATGTATACTAAGGATAGTACTCCTTAAAACAGCTAGAGCATATTTTTTTCTTATATTTTATGTACTTTTGATTTTCTTCCACAATTGTATTTTCTTTTTTTAAATTATCTTTACAAATAATACAAACGCCTCTTTTATGGTCAAAGTCAAAGTCACTGTTTGTGTTATTTGTATTTGCCAATAGTGGTTATTTGAATTAGCATAAAATTAATTTAACTGTTGTTGATAATCTGGATTTTTATTTGAACAAACTTGTACTGTCGCTATACAATTTTATGTCGCTTATGAATAGGTTGTCAAATTTATTAATAGATGATTGTATCATAAAAAAACCCTTATTGAATTCTTTTAATATGCCAAAACCTGTTATTTTCTCATAATCCTCTTTTAGTGATAGACCGACAAAGCGATTTCTAACAAAATTCCTGTTATTTAGTAAATCTTTGATAATTTTATCTTTTGATCCGATTCCATTAATCTTTTCTGTTTCTGTATTTCTTTCTGATAAAAAAAAACTATTTTGATAGTAGATAGCAATTACTTTGTGCTTAGAAATAAATACTTTCTTTGTAAATGTTTTCAAAAGATTTGAGTATTTTATTAGTCTTTTCACCCTTCTATCGTAACTTGTTTTTCTTATTTCTTTATGGGGTGCTTGACCTTGTATTATTTTTATATTTGAATTACCCGAAAATTCTTCTCTTATGATATCGAATAGGTCAATGGTTTGGTTGTTTTCTCTCATACAAATAATACAATCTGGATCTATCTTTTTTATTAAATCCATTTTGTAGTTGCTTTCGTTATTGTTTACAAAACCGTCTGTATTTATTATCGTTAGATTGTTGTTTTTATTTAATTTGTCGTAAGATTTCTTTATGCAGTTTATTATTCTTGATTCATAACCTATTGGTTGTATGTCGCCGATGAAATTTACGTAATATGGATTAACTCTTGCAAGATCTATTGTTTGTTCATTCAAAATTGTTGCTCCAATGCAAGTTGGGGGCGATAGTTCCCCTTGTCCGATATCTGAATCTATTATAAGTGGTCTTAGGCCTTTATTGAGTAATTTGTTTGCTATGAATAAAGTTAATGTCGATTTGCCAGTATCTGAAGGACCAATAATAATTATTCTTTTTCTATTTGCATTTAATATGCATTCTATAATACTGCCCCAAATATTTGTTCCAATTTGGTCTTGGCCGTATTTTGAATTTTTTTCCAAATTAAAATAGTTCTTTCCTTTTTTTAGAGATATTATTGTGTCTGTATTTTTCTCAATGGGGAGATACTTGTTATTTTGGTATATGATGAAAGTATTTCTAAATTTGACACCTAATATTTCGCATTCTCCTCTTACTTTCATGGATATTGGCCCCTTGACCAAGATAGTTTCCAATAGTTTTAAGTGGTTAAAGAACGTTATAATCTTTAGTATAAATATAAAAAAGGTGTTCGTACTGAATTAGTAATTTTTATGTGATTTGATAAACAATGTTTTTATGGTGCTTATAGAATAACCAATACTTGGTAATATTATATTATTTCTTTTAATTTAGACCGCGTTTTTTGATGTTTGTAAATTGTTTGATGACATTTTAGTGGTAATAATGGGCTCTAAATTAGTTGATGGTTTTTAAAAGGATTTGCATAGACGTGATGTTTAGTGATGGTTCGAATGATACAAATATTATTAATTGACACATTTTAGTTAAAAATTAATTATTTTGGAAATACCTTTTTTTCCAAAATAATGTTATTGGTCTCTCAAGCAAGAAATTTTAAAAAATGTTTTGTTTTTCTACCTTATTTTTTTCTCAAAGCCCTCAAAATCCCTAATCCCATAATTATAAATCCTATTATGATGATGCCAAGCGTTTGTGGTGATAATAATCGCTGCATTGTGTCGCCTGAAGGGGAACTAGAATCCGCTATCATGTTTGAAGTATCTGGTATTATGAAAGTTGTAATTATAACAACTATTGCCATCAGTGCCCCTCCAACAATTAATAAAGTTGTAATAATCTTTGATTTGATGTTAAATCCTAGTCCAAATGATATGAAAAAGAGAATTATTGAACCCCCGCCTAAAATCATTCCCCTTTCCATTAATGAAAGAGGTAAAAATCCCTCACCATTGTTAAATCTTGCTACCCATGCATCTGCAATATATATAACTAATATAATAAATGCAATTGAAACTGTTATTTCTGCAGCTATTTTTCTTTTAGTTTGCATAAATTACATTGTGATTTTGACTATTTAATATTATATTCCGTAATTTGGCAGTATGTCTTTTCAGTGCAGGTGATCTATTGATGATGCTTTTAAAACTTATGCAGTGTAATGTTTTGCAGGCGATTAGTTATTTTGAATGAAAATATGTTGGGTGTAGTTATTAATATCAGATACTAGATGTGTGTTTTGTACGTATTGTATGTTGTTGAAATTCTGCCTTGACAGGTCTTCTGTGTTTTTTTTGTTTTTCTTTTCTGCGGTTCTTTTTTCAAATTGGTTAACATGGAAAGTGATTACTTGTTGAAATGATTTTTGACTTTTCTATATTGTGTATTATATCCTATATTGTCCTTTTTTACTTAAATTGCCAATACAATCCTGTTATTTCGGACTGTTTGTTTTTGAATGAAACTTGAGATGCAGCTGTAACCTTTTCTATGGTAAACATCACATCCATTTTCTAAAATGTGTTTTCATTGATTTAAAAAAACAAACACAATGGCGACTGCGAACTTATGGATGATGGTTTTGGATCCCCTCTGAATCGTTTAAACGAGTTGGCGAAAGAGATGTTATGTGTGTTTCTTATTTTGCATTTCTTCCACCGAGTAAAAATAATAAGTAGAAATCAAAGGTCTCAGTAAATCGTTTTCCTTATTTTGCATCTATCTTAAATAGATTTTAATTGCTTTTTGTATATGTTTTCAATTTCCTTTATTGTTGTCGAATCTTCTGCATTTTTGTCTTCTCTTATGTTTCCTGTAAATTTGGGAAATCTTAAAGCTAAGCCATATCCTTTTTTTATTTTGTCAATGTGGGTTGTATATATGGGGCTCAATGTTATTTCTGGGGAAAATATTTCTATGACTATTTTTGGCTCAAACCATACATCCATTTTGATTTCTCCTGAATTTACTCGAGAGTTCTTGTTTGCTATGATGTGATGATTTAGTCTATTTGAGATTTCATCAAGTAATTCGTCAGTAAATCCTGTCCCTACCTTGCATATTGTATAAAAGATATCTTCATTAGGTTCATAAGATGCCAATAGTAAAGCACCATATCTTCCAACTCTTCTTCCTTTTCCATATATTGCTCCAACTATTACTAAATCGAGTGTATCTAAAAGTTTGTTTGAATATTCTCTCTTTAGTTTTATCCATGCCCATTCTCTTGCTCCTGCACGGTAAGTGCTGACGGGATTTTTGATCATTAACCCTTCACAACCGTCTTCAATCGCCTTTGTCATGAAATTGTCAATATCTTCTACTTTTTCAACCATCTTTTGGCTAATCAACTTTATTTTTTCATTTTCAAAACTAAAGATTTCTTCTAAAGTTTTTCTTCTTGTTGAAAAAGGTAAGTTTGTTTTATCTTGATTATCATAATATAATATATCAAAAAAGTTTAGTCTGACCGGATAATCTTTGATTGCATCCTCTATGTTGTATTTTCTTCTTCTATGCATCAAACTCTGAAAGGGAAGAAATCCTCCTGTTATTGAATCGATAGAAACAATTTCTCCCTCTGCAATAAAGTCTTTGGTGCTTATTTTCTTGAATTCATTGACTATGTCTGAAAAATTATTTGTCACATTTTCTAGATTCCGTGTGTATAGTTCTATTCTTTCATTTTGTTTATGTATTTGAATTCTCTCGCCATCTATTTTATATTCCGCATAGCACATTTTTCCACTCATTTTCTTTAATGCTTCTACTGCATCGGGTGACCTTTCAGCGAGCATTGGACGTACTGGTACAAATATGGAAATTGGGATGGATTGGACTTCATCTATTGAACCATTAGACAGTATTCTTGCAATTTTTCCTAGGTCGCTAGACACATTGTATGCCCTTTCTAGAATTTTTCTATTTTTTTTATCTCCTGTAAATGCTATGGCTATTGCATCCAAAACTGTAAAGTCCGCTATTCCGAGTCTTAAGTTCCCTAATATCAATTTTATAATGAATTTGCTTTCTAAGTTTGTAGAATTGTTCAACAGACTGTTTATGTATTTTAGCTTGAGGTCTATAGAGCCTGACCCTGTTAGTTCTGATATCTTGAGCAAAGTATTGTACAGACCTTCAACAGTTAATTTTTCGTAAAACAGTGTAGTTTGCAATTTTGATTTTAATATTTCATAAGCAACATCGCCTATATCTCCAATTTTATTATATTTTGCCTGAACGTCATTTATAGAATAGCCACTTGCTTGTGCTAATGATTTTATTGCTACTTTTTCAGCTATACCTAATTGTTTGGATTGATAGTCTGGTCCTAATTTACCTTGAATTAAATAAACTATTTTATCGATGATTTCTGAGGTGGTTCTTTTCAATATGTATACAAGATGATTGGTGAGTTCTAATCTGCTGGTGGTTTTCTCCATTTTTTCAAACATTTCGGCAAGCTCTGAAAAATACATAAATCACAAATAAAACATATCGTCTTTATTTTTAAGTGTTACATCAATTATTTATTAAACCGGTATTGATCTATTTTTATTCCTGGTTAGTTATTGATATTGATTAAAATATCTTGTTTTGCCTATTCTTTTAAATCCTTTTACAAAGAACAATATCTATTCGTTCACATGACATATGTTTTATCGATGCATAAATCATGATTATGGTTGTTGTTTACCATTAGATTGATATTGAGATATTTTATGCAAGCAAAACCGATATGTGAATAAGTTGACTATTTTATGATTAATGTAATAATAGTGAATTTCAGTAATCTAGTTAATGCTATCTATTTGAGTTTGATTTGGCAAAATATTTAATTTAAAAAGTTATTGTATCAAAATATCGTATTGATGAATATTGATATTGCTCTACTTATTGTTTTTGCTTTAGTAGTTAAATTTCTTTTATATATTTTTATATGTGTAAAACAAAACTATTGTTAGTTAAAATATTAATGAGTAGTGTAAGCGAGATAATGTCATTCCGAGAACCATTCACTATTGCTGCCTTTTCAAACAAAAACGCAAAAGATGTTGCATCAATTATAACTAAAAAAAGAATAAGTTCTGTTATTGTTATAGATAAAGAAAACCGACCTTTGGGAATTGTTACTGAAAGGGATTTGGTGGAGCGAGTTTGTTTGACTAACTTGAATGCTAGTGATGTTTTGGTGGAAGATATTATGTCTACCCCATTATTAACAATCATGGCTTATGATTCAGTTGATACCGCCTCTAGGGTTATGCTATCAAACAAGATCAAAAGACTTCCTGTATTAGAGGCTGATAATAGGATTGTTGGTGTAATCAGTGTTACTGATATAACTAAACATTTATCTAAGATACTGTTAGATGATTATAATAGATACCGATCTCTAAAGAAGGTATTGGAAATGGATGATGTATTTAATTAAAAAATTTGGCACACGGTTCTCAATATCTGTTGTTAAAGTTTTTAATTGCCTTTTCTATTTTAAATGAAATTT
>JBBJMN010000068.1:0-11397 GCA_037720485.1 Candidatus Nitrosocosmicus sp. | reverse complement strand
TCGAAGCCCTCCGGGCCCGTTACGATAAAGGCTCTTTTAAGTGGGTTCTACCAATATAAGGTGTAAAGAAAAAAGTGGTAGAAAACCAAAACAATCATGAACTGTACCCGTGGTCTCTGTATTTAGACGCGATGAAATCGCCGGTGACAAGAGAAAAGTATCAGAAGAGGCTAGAAAAGTTTTTCAACTATATAGGTTTAGAAGGAAAAACAATAGAGGAAAAAAGTAATGCTTTTGTAAATAGGGCAAAGAATGAAGGTAATGATTGGGCTTTTAACAGCATTTTAAAATTTATTGGATCTCAAGGAGATTCACTGGAGGAAAAAAGTTTGTCTTTCTACTAACGTCTTTGCCTGAATCTTTTGGACATAAATCAATTTCATCTCTAAATAAGAGATTATTGCTAGCAATAGACTCTCTAATGTATGTTAAGCCTATTGTCTCAATTATTAGAGACCACTTTGGCACATTAATTTCACTATTTCCAGGAACACATGCGTCAGGATAACCCATTTTTCTTCTATTGATTATCTGATTCGACAAGGTTTTTGCTATTTATAGAGAAAAAATTCTTTAAAAAACTGTAATTTGCCTCAACCTATGGTTGTCTTGGACACTGTACAATTACGGTATTGTTATTTTCGCAATTTCTGGTGTATTTGCAGGAGTGTTTACACCATATGCCCTTTTAAAGACATCATCACCATAAACCACCTCTGCGGTAAAGCCCTTCCCAATAGGGATATACATAGCCCCAAATTCAAAATCATTAGTTACAGTTTGATTTGATGGAAACTGGGCATTGTTAATGACCTTGGACTGATTGGTACCGTCAATAGCAACGTGAATAGTTCCCACGTAACTCACTTTTGCATTGTTTGTGACATTTACAGTAACCTTGAACAATTGGTTATTTTCATTTTTCGGATTAGTTTGCGCGAAAGTCTCGCCGATGTTTGTCAAAAACATAAGGGAGACAATTGCAAGCAACAACGTATAGGCACAAACCGGGAAGATTCTATTAAATGACCAACCCGGCTCGTATTGTATTAATTGTATCAAGTTGTTACCAAAACCGAAACATTGAACCATGTTATCTATACGAAGATAATTTTATAAATTTTTTAATAAATAATACTATCCATTTCTTTTGCCCTATCTATGCTACGTAGTTATCTTCCGAGTTATGGATTTGGCAATATTTTTCAGCATGTCAAAAGAGGGCGAGGTTTGGATAACCAATGTGTACTGTTACTAATGAGACATTTGAGAGAAAAAATGAGACTGAGCCCTTGTACCGTTAGAACCATTTAACTTGAATATTAAAATATTATCTAGGCTCTGGTAGGTGTGGCTTTTTAATCTGTTGTCATGATGATCCTCGAAAGGAAGGCACTCGATAGAAATAACCCAACCTATCAGGACCTTTTATTTATATTAAGTTTAATTAAAACAGTCTTAGCATACATATTCTACAAAAAACTTTGATTCTTAAAAAACTATTGCCTCAGCACAACACTTTTTTGAAACTATTTTTTCAATAACGTTTGTCTTTTTGGATTATTAGCGGCGTTTATGGGTGTCTCTATATCCTACGATTCGATTATACTCTGTATCTGAACCTACGTTTTGGGGCCTTTCAATCTTGGTATAGTTCGATTAAAACCATAATACAACACAGCATAAGCCAACTTTTTTGGTATTTTTCAAATACGGTATAATTCTAAAAAACCCCGCGAATCCTCCTCTTCCATACTAATATTTATTAAATTATCAGTTAAATTGATTATATATGAATACCATTATTTCTTTTATCTAATACATTGTAGATTCCATTTTATGAAAAGCATCCACCAACATTTATTCCCTGAATTCTAATCTTTTAATTTATTATATTTATCAAAGATAAGACAATCCATTTTAATATATGATATCATTGCCAAGCCCATCTTGTCCGTTATTTTACAGTTTTAATCAATCTAAAGATGTAAAATGTGCAAGTCTAATGGTTAAGACAAAAATAAAGATTGTAAGGCCTTTGTCGTTTCGGGATTTTTGTTGGTCAATATGTATTTAATACCCACAGGCTTATTGTTGTCACTGATATCAATAAATACCGAATCCCCAAGGGGAATGGTACTTACTATTTTCTGGTCTGTTAGTTTAACATACAAGGTATTATCCTTATGGTCGTATTCAACTATTGAATCCATAAGTCTAAACCCCCATCTTATCCGTTCTTGTTACTGTCATTATTTCCATTATTAATATGATTATTAAATAGTAAATCAAGTATATTAGGTTCTTTATCAATATGTGGCTATAAACTGTCAAATTTAGACCATTTGCCGTTATTAGTGTCTCTGCTATCGTTCAAATGGAATAAAAAAAAATAAAGCAGCAAAAAGTGATTCTCAGAACTCAAGATATCAGTTTACCATAATCTATATTGATACTGCTGACCCTGCTTTCCTTATCAGCATCATCAATGAAGACCGATATTCTAATATGTGTCAAAGCACAATGGATGATATGACTAGCAGGAAATACTGAAAGCATTTATGTGGAGTTTTATGGATATTCAAAGCAGATAATGTTCTTCATCTGCGTGATCAGTTAACTCCCCTGATTGCAGTATATAGGAATTAAGATTGGATTAGCTAAACTTTATAAAGATCACAAAAAAATCAGCAGATAGAATTTGAATGTATGAGAATTTATTTATAGTAAAATACAATCATCTTTGAGAATATTAAAAGCATAGAACAGCATTTCAAACGAATGCCGATAGTAAAGTCATAATATGGGATTAGGTATTCCTTAGTCAACCGCACATAAACTAGTAGTTTCGATATGTCTTTGTAGCCACAGTTACTAAATAGTCAAGCCTCAACACATTGTCGTGTATATATGGTGCTATCCCCTGCAGGATATCCTTTTTGAGATCTTCAACCTTTTGTGGATCTTTGATTGTTTGAATCGCCTGTATCAATGTGCCGCCTTGGGTGCTTGCCATTTTCCAATAGTGATTTGGGCTCAATACTGGTTTGTTTATTGCCCCCCGCTCAAAGTGAATGTTTTGGACATTTCTGTCAACACTAAGGCGTTTCTGTATGACTTCTGGAGACCCCCATTGCATTGGCGAAGAAGGTGGTGATGGAGTATTTGAGGATGACATATTAGCAGGGCTAGCAAAAGAAATGAGGACGTGTTTTGCCATAATATCAAACAACTTCCCGTTTGCATGCTCCGGTGGCCATGTTGCAAACGCGATACGGCCACCAATTTTTGTCACCCGCAGCATTTCTTTTATTGCTACTTCTGGATGTGGCGCAAACATATGCCCAAAGCTTGAGAGGACAACATTAAAAGAGTCGTCTCCAAATTGGAGATCCTCCACATCACCCTCTTTCCATTCTATGTCCTCAGCTCCAGCCAAATCCGCCTCCATCTTCGCTTGGGTTAGCATCTAGGGAGTAAAGTCTATGCCTGTCACCTTGGCTCCTGTTCTTCTCGCAGCGGTTATGGCCGTATTGCCGGTGCCGCATGCTACATCAAGTATATGGTCCTCAGATGATATGTCGCACATTCTTACCAGATGGGCAGATACAGGGAGAAAAAAAAGAGCAATTTCATTGTAGGAGCCCAAGCTCCATGCGTTATTTGATTTAGGCTTGTAATCAGAAGGGTTAATCATATCATAATCCAAAGCATTTACTCTTTATTTTGTTATATGATGAACCGAAAAAAGACCCATAAGCAAAGAATATCAGAGCAGGATCCATAACTATTGCATGTTAGTTGACGCTATTGTAATTTGGGGATGCATGCCAGAGATTACAAAGGGCTGCATAGACATGACGAATGCATCAAGTACATACCTTAGCATTGCTTTGGGTGCCGTTGTTGGTGCGTTAATAAGTTGGTTAATATTCACTTTGCAGAAAAAGTCATCCATAAAACAGGAAGAAAACCTCAAACGACTCAATGACCTAAATGAAAGCCATGATAAAATCTTAAAACTGATACAACAGTTTCAAAAACATCAGGAGCATTTACTTGATCAAATACTAAGCATGGATAAAAAAATTGACTCTGCAATTGAAAAGAAAAAGGACTTGACTTAAGGTGAAATCACTATTTTAAAGTTCAAAAGATTGATTTAACTACCATTAAGCATTACAATAATAATATTGATTATGAGGTTATTCCTAACCTTCATCCTC
Organism: Candidatus Nitrosocosmicus sp.; assembly: GCA_037720485.1. Taxonomy (GTDB): domain Archaea; phylum Thermoproteota; class Nitrososphaeria; order Nitrososphaerales; family Nitrososphaeraceae; genus Nitrosocosmicus. The sequence continues at coordinate 7,171 of JBBJMN010000068.1, read as the reverse complement.
TTCTCATACAAATAATAATTCATGTCATGGCAAATAATTGAACTGATTAATATGAACTCACAAATAACTTTTCAAGTCAAATAACTTTATGAGGTTTGGATGGATGTCCATGTGCAATAAAACCATCAAATCATTATAGTTCTCCTTACCTTCCATATGTTCTCCAAAAGTGATAAAATCCACCTGTAAGACTAAAAATACTCATTATTGTGGCGTTGTTTTGGAACTGGCTTTTGGCCATTTGATTTAACAACTGATTTGATCTATCTGCAAACCCCAATGCTTTTTGGTAATAATGGCCATATGTCATCAATCATGGCGAATATTTATCGAGATTTAAAAAAGGATCTCAACAAAAAAATGGCTTCATCTTATTAAATAGGAGAATAACAGTAAAAACGAGTAATAAGAAAAATCAATAGAAAAATACGCAATTTCGTAAACAATCATTTGGGGTTTTCCTCTTTGATGGTTTACGTCTCAGGTGCATGAAAAGAGATTGTGAATTATATCTGTCAACTCCTAAAAGCTATCCTGTGCGAGAATTCATAATTAAATTAGAATCTCTTTTTTGTATATATTCCCTATAGTCCTCGTCTATCTCCATCGCAGCCTGAAGTATTTTGCTTTTTATTGAGTTGGATGAGTTCACAAACATTTTTGTGTCCTTGGGTAAGCAGTGTCCGCCTATTCCGTCCCTGGGCTCCAATATCTCAACGTTCCACTTTGTGTTTAGGGAGTGTCGCAATTCGGCAAAGCTAATGTTGTTTGCCTTGCAGTAAAGATATAGCTCCTCCGCAAATGCGATTTGCAGGTACCTGTGGGCATTCTCGATTATTTTTGTCAGTTCGGCCACCTCTATTGATGACACAGGATGCATTGGTATTTGCAGTGAACGCCCGTCTGTCTTCATGGGTGATGTGGAGGTCGACGATGAGTCTCTTTGCTTATTGCTGCCGTCATTGCCGCTGCTGCCGTCATTGCTGATGCGGATCTCCACCCCATCATAAAAGTCCAGGCCATGCTGTAGGCAGCAGCTGCTAACCCCGCCTATTATGCGCAATTGGTTGACCCCGTGGATGTTTTCCTCAAGGGCATACCACCTGTGCGGTGCGTGCACCACGTGGAGCCTGTGGTCGACCCTCTCAAACACCTTCTTTGAGGTGCCCTTTGGGATGGTGCTTTCGATTGATATCAGCGCCCCTGTCTTTGCCTCCCTTGATATTTTCTCCATCACAGACAAGAGACTGTCGATCTGTGGGGAAAACATGTCGTCCGGCCTGTGTGTTGACACACAGATTATGAGAACGTCAAAATCTTTGAAGTTGCTGGCCTTTTTTATTCCGTAATTTGATTGGGCCACCTCCATTGCCTTTTCGCTGATGTCATATCCGTAAGCGTCAAAGCCCTTTTCCTTGACATATTTAGCAACAGGAAGACCCAGTTGCCCAAGCCCTATTACAACTACTTTGTTAAAATTATTTTGCAAGATCATTTATATGCACATTATTTGTTTTAGCTGAATGAAACCTTCATGACTTTCTGCTTGGTCTTTGGAAAAGGAAACTTTTCTATATATACTATACCTCTTTGAACCAGAACCTGGCCATTTGCTATGTCATGCATTTCGCCTAAATCCTCATTGTTTGATGTCCTAAAATGCTTTTTTATAGTATCATTCCAGTCAATATTATAAATCATGTTTAGTGTGATAGAACATACCTTAAATAAATGGAAAATAACATATCGATTAGTAAATATAATAAAATGCTTTTGTAATTGAATCTTGACAATTAGTGCATATTGATATCTTACCATGAATCCGCTTGAAAAATGGAAAGCAACGATATGACATATGCCAATGTTTTTCCGAGGTTTCTAATTCCTATTGCTTCTTAGTTTGAAAATCCGCAGGATACAACTCATATAAGTTAAAATAATTTGGTTAAACAAAATAATTCCATATTGTACATTATATCGAGAATTCAGGATGATATTAATTTGGATTGATTATTTTCACCATTTTTTTTGTTATTGACAATTTTATTTATAGGCGATACTACATTCAGTATTTTTTACACATATTCGATGATTAATCCTTGTGGCATTTACTGGAATGTTATCCAGCAGCATTACTTCACATTCATTTCTATGAAGAACCAAACCAGCACATCTAAGGTAATTTAGGGATCGATCAGGGATCCGGTATTGCCTTACACTTTTAATAATGTACTGAGCATTATTCCTGATATGGTTTCAATAAATACATAATGCAGTAGTAATAGGAAAATGTTAACAAAAAAAAGAAGTGAGGTGGATGGTCAACGGTCAACTTTAGGCCATTTTAATGGAATCCCTCACCATCTGTTTGGGTAATCCATCTCCATTCCTTGCTTATCGTAGCCTTGGTGCATTTTCATCATCATATCTTTATCTTTATCTTGATATTGTCCTTTGTGCATTGTCATCATCCATTCCATCATGGACATCTCATATGATGCCAAAACTTGCCCGTTTCCAGGATCAACAATAACATTGTAGAATTTCATGTCAGGGGTTCCAACAACTATGGAGTATACAAGAAAGCCATATTTATCCTATCATTTGGAATGGTTACAAACTCCATGCCAACCACTAAAGACACTTCGCACGTAATTAACGATAATATTTATCACCATTATCTTAAGTATGGTGAAGCCTAAGGCAACAATGGGGATTATTATCCAAAGTCCATTGAGGGCAAAGTTGCTGGTTTATCTTTTAATGGTGAAAATAACGGAGACAAAGAAACAGATAGTTTACACCATTCTGTTTGTTATAGAACATAATTAGAAGTTTCTATAAAAACAGTTTACTAATTAAAACATAAGGACCATTAGTTGATGCTCTTTAAAGACACATCAATAGAAGAGTGAGCAAGGTCCTGGTTTTTTAGTTTATTCGTATGGGAGTGGCACACCTAACGACATGAAACTGTAAGAGTGTACAGATATATGGAATATAATGATAAATAGTTCTTTACTTTAAAGTCCTAACATAAGGACATTTAATGCTGTTATTAAAGCAAATCCAACAAGGATGTAGTAGTAAATCTACACTAAAAAATAGCAAATTATAATATTTAAACTTGCGTGTTTTGTATTAGAATGTATATTAATTGTAGTTTTCAAAAAAGATTATCCATGAGCAATAGCATAAGTAAATTAAAGATTGATTTTTCAATAAGACGGGAAGTATTCTTTGTTGTCTTTGAGGCTTTGCTTGGCGGAATAGTGATGATGATACCTGGTATGATATACGGATCTTTGTTCGAGAATGACAATAATTACTATACGGTTTGGATTGTTTTCGGTCATGTAATTGGTGTGTATTCTCAACATACCATTTTGGCAGGAATTGCAATTCACTTTATAACTGCATTGTCTATTGGGATAGTAATAGGAACATTCCTATACAAAACAGGAATAATGGAAATAAGCAAGTCACTGAATGGCCTATTTTACGGATTGTTCACCGGAACAGTCGTATTTATCTAGGGTCAATTCCGGTTCAGCAATTTAGTCTTAGTCCAGAAACTGCTAAAACAGTTGCAATGATAAACACCTCATTAACAGAACAACAAATACTGCAGAATTATGAAGAAAACCTGCATATTGTAATACTTCAAAACTTCATGAGAAATCTTTTATTCGGCATAACACTTGGATTGACTTCATCTTTACTATCCATAAAGATTGGAAAGCGATTTAGGTGTCCAAAGTGTCAGATATCCTTTTCCAGGCTGGAACGGCACCCTGCTAATGACCGCTCTAAAGGCTAGCAAGATTTTCAAGTTGAACCTTAACGAGAACGGAACAGCGCTAGCAACGGAGCCTTTGGAGATGTTCCATTCTGAAAAACGCGATCGTGACCTTGCGTTTTCACCAGATGAAAGCACACTATATGTGATCACAGACTCATCAGGTCCAACAAAGGTTATAGGGGGGAGGAGCCACCACTCAGATTTGGAACTCAAGGGCACTGGTTGAGTTTCGTTACATAGGCAGCAACTCCACTACAACGCCACAGTTTTCGGACTTCCAACTAACATTATTTTTTTTTACTTCTTACGTATGTCTGTTTAGTAAACAATGATATCCTTACCAAAAGGACTAGCAACTCGAAACATTCCATTTACTCATTTTCAAATGAATATATTATATTCGTGTAACAATAATTATGAAATGAAACAATACGGCTATTCCGGCTTATCCTCCCAATAAAGATATAAGATCAGAAATTCTCTATGGCGTTGAGAAGGCGGTAGGAAGGGGAGTGTATTTTATGGGCAATGCCAAAGAAAGAATGGATATTTTCTTTGATAAAAATGCCCCATCAATTGTTGTTGGTATTGATGAATATAGGGAAGGGTATATTGGCATTAGAACAAGGGGTGGAAAAATAAGAGTATTTACAGAAATAACCAAAGACAATATGAAATACTGTAAAGATCTCATGAACCTGGTTGATGAGTTGCGACATTTAGACGGTGTTAGGGGGGGAATTGCGGTAAGTGAGGCAGAGTACATGGCCACCACCGTACTGGAGGAAAAAACTCCACTAACTCAGGTTATTTACAGCAATGTAAAAGAAGTAGTTGAGCAAGGGAAATACATTTTTGACACCTTGTGGAAAACAGCTGTTCCAGCAGATCAAAAAATCATGGAGATTGAGAGCGGCGTTATCTTTTCGGATATTAAAATAATAAAAAACAACAGTGAATCACTTAACCAACTTTATACTATGCTTGAGAATTCCAAGCATGATGTTGTTGGTCTTTTTCCATCAATTAATTCGTTTGAAAGACAAATAAAAATGGGTCTTTTTAACTTATTGAATGGTTTATTAGATAAAGACGTAAAAATAAGAATACTAGTTCCTGCTAGCATTCAACAAGTAATAAGGATCCTTGATGGAGGGACAGAAAATGACAGTGAAAAGGCAAAATCAAAATTTAATTTTCGCGTAAAATCCGATAATACGGTAATTGTCGAATTAAAAAAGCCCTTAGAGTTACGATGTATAGATTTTGGGCATGGTTCAGGACTGGGCATAGTTACTGTTGATGGAAAAGAATCCTTCATAATAGAAACAAAGGACGATAATATGGATAGTGTTCTAAATTCATTAGGAACTTGTGTGCATATAAACAGCAAACAAATGGCCTTATCTTTTGTATCAATATTTGAATACCTATGGTCCCAAATTGATTTGACGGAAAAAGTTAAGGCGCATGACAAGATGCAAGAGGAATTTATCAATGTGGCCGCACACGAACTACGAACACCAATTCAACCAATACTTGGAATGGCCGACTATCTTAATAAATCGGCAGACATTCCGCAAGACAAGAAAGAACTCATTTCCATTATTAGCAAAAACGCTAAACGCCTAAAACGTCTGACTAATGACATATTAGATGTCTCAAAGATAGAGGGAAAATCTTTTGTAATTCAAAAAGAGAATTTTGATTTAATCAGTGTAATGCGCATTCATATCAATGATTTTATTCATAGGAACAAGATTGACAAAGAAATTGAAATTGAATTCCATTACGATTCATCAAAAAAAATGATATTTGGAGATAGAAAAAGGATCTGTCAAGTAATTGCGAATCTATTGGACAATGCATTCAAATTTACAGATCAAGGGACTATCAATATCTACCTTAAAAATGGAGAAATCAAAAATAATTGTGTTATTTCAGTTGAGGATAATGGCAAAGGCATTGATCAAAAAATCATCTCCAAACTATTTACAAAATTTACGACAAAGTCCTTTCAGGGTACAGGATTAGGACTTTACATTTCCAAGAGCATTGTTGAAGCTCATGGCGGCAGAATATGGGCTGAAAACAATAGAGACGGCAAAGGTGCTAAATTTTCATTTAGTTTACCCCTAACCAATGATTTTGGCAATTAGGATTATTTGTAATAATCTTCATATACATCCGATAAAGCATATGAACCCTCTAGGCTAATGGATTCAAACAATTTATTTAACTTTATATATATTGGAAGTGGGCACATCATTGCCATGATACAGAGAAATACTTTTCGGCCTACATATTGAGGATTCAGATCTCTTCGTACTCTATGAATAACGAAGAATTAGAAATACCCAGACGAAGAATAGTTCTCTTCTACTAAACTAGGATTATTCTTATGGCATATCACATTTATCATCAAAATGACAATGGGATTATGAATTCGAAAAATTGGAATTCATGGTTTGTAAAGTATTAGATGATCCTTTATTATGTTTGCAAATGAATATACATTTAATAACACAAATAAGGCGTTCCATTTGCTTGTGCCGATAAAAAATTGTTAAATCAATTGTAATTAAGAATATCATCAAATCGATACCAAAACTCAATAATCACTTTCTACCCATCAATTTGTTTGAGTCAATTACGGGTTTCCTTGATAACACTTATTAAATAACTTTTTATTCACTTCAGATGCAATAGGTTCACCACAAGAAACTCATTTGATCGGATGTTTTTCATACCTTACCATGAATTATTATGGATATAGTATTTATGAGTGATTAATCGTATGTTTTTTATAGTTTTATGTTATAGTATATTATAGTATGACGATTACTCCAAAATTAAAAAAAGCTACCATATTTCTAGGCCTGGTTTCTATTCTTGCATTTACTAATGCATATGCCCAAATACCAACTAATAGCTTAAACCCATCAACTTCTGAAGGGGTTAATACAATGTCTATGAATGACAAGGCTGGCAGTAGTCACCAATCTACAATTTCCAATGCAGATAACTTTACAGGATCTATTTCAATATTCCAACCAATAATAAACGAATTTAAATCATCTATCAATACCAGTCTAACCGATGCAATTTCAACCGCAGAGCAATCCCTAGGGAATAACGCTACCACCTTAGCAGCTTTTATTCATCCGGAAAGAGAGTATATTGTATACAATGTTTATGCATTAGACGCTAACAATATTGCGCACAGAGTAATAGTAGATCCTGGAAATGGAAATATACTTTCATCTCAACAAATGTCATTTATGGAAATGATGATGATGTTGCATGGCGATAGTGATAAGGCTGGACCTCACGGCATGGGCATGATGGATTACGATAAGGCTGGACCTC